>JAUHVS010000806.1 GCA_030424955.1 bacterium
CACCACGGGCAGCCCGCCGGCGCCGCCGCCGCCGGCGCCCCCCAGCGCGGCCGGGTCGACGCTCGGGGCATCCGCCCCGTCACACGCGCCAAGGGTGGCGGCCAGGGCGGCGACGAGCCAGAGGGGAGAGAGCGTGAACCGCATGCCGTGGTCCTTTCATCAAAGCCGCGAGGATACTACAAACCGGTCCGTGCCGACGTCGGCGCCAAGGAGCAGGTCAACATGGTGAGTGCGAGCGAGGCCCTGGCCTATCACGCCGAGGGTCGCCCCGGGAAGCTGGCCATCCGGGCCACCAAGCCCATGCAGACGCAGCGCGATCTGGCGCTCGCCTACAGCCCGGGCGTGGCCGAGCCCTGCACGGTCATCGCAGAGCGCCCCGACGCGGTGTTCGACTACACCGTGCGCGGCAACCTCGTGGCGGTGGTCAGCAACGGCACGGCGGTGCTGGGGCTGGGCGACATCGGCCCGCTCGCCGCGAAGCCGGTGATGGAGGGCAAGGCCGTCCTCTTCAAGCGCTTCGCCGACATCGACGTCTTCGACCTGGAGGTCGCCGAGTCCGATCCGGACCGGTTCATCGAGGTGGTGGCCGCGCTCGAGCCCACCTTCGGCGGCATCAACCTCGAGGACATCAAGGCGCCGGAGTGCTTCTACATCGAGGAGAAGCTGCGGGCGCGCATGCAGATCCCGGTGTTCCACGACGATCAGCACGGCACCGCCATCATCGCGGCGGCCGCCTTCGTCAACGCCCTCGAGATCAGCGGCAAGGCCATCGAGACCGTGCGCTGCGTGTTCAGCGGCGCGGGCGCGGCGGCCATCGCCTGTGCCGAGCTGTTCGTGAGCCTGGGCGTGCCCCGCGCGCACATCCTCATGTGCGACAGCCGCGGCGTGATCCGCCCCGATCGCGGCGACAGCCTCAACGACTACAAGGGCCGGTTCGCCGTCGAGACCGATCGCCGCACCCTCGCCGACGCGCTGGTGGACGCCGACGTCTTCGTGGGCGTGAGCGTCAAGGGCCTGGTGACGCCCGACATGCTGCGCACCATGGGGCCGGCGCCCATCGTGATGGCCATGGCCAACCCCGATCCCGAGATCACGTACCCCGAGGCGAAGGCCGCGCGGCCCGACTGCATCATGGCGACCGGGCGCAGCGACTACCCCAACCAGGTCAACAACGTGCTGGGCTTCCCGTTCATCTTCCGGGGGGCGCTCGACGTGCGGGCGACGGCCATCAACGAGGCCATGAAGATTGCGGCCGTGCATGCGGTGGCTGCCCTCGCCAAAGAAGACGTGCCCGACGACGTCCGGCGCGCCTACGCCGGCCAGACGCTGAAGTTCGGGCCCGACTACATCATCCCTACGCCCTTCGACACCCGCGCGCTGCTGCGGGTCGCGCCGGCGGTGGCCCGCGCCGCGATGGCGTCGGGGGTGGCCCGGCGGCCCATCACCGACTTCGAGGCCTACCAGCGGCGCCTCGAGAGCCTGCTGGGGCGTGAGCGCGAGGTCATGCGCCAGGTCATCCGCAAGGCCAGCGCGGCGCCGGCGACCCTGGTCTTCGCCGAGGGCACGCACCCCAAGGTGCTGCGGGCCGCGCAGATCTGCCTGGAAGAGCGCATCTGCCAGCCCATCGTGCTGGGTGAGCAGGCCGCGGTGGCCGCGGTGGCGGCCGAGCACGACATCGACCTCACGGGCCTCACCCTCATCGACCACACCGACCACCCCCGCCGCGAGGCCTTCGTGCAGGGCCTGTGGGCCCGCCGCGCGCGCTCGGGCATGACCCAGGCCGAGGCCGATCGCCGGCTGCGCAACCGGTCGGACTTCGCGGCGATGATGGTGGCGAGCGGGCAGGCCGACGGCATGCTCACCGGCATGACCCGCAGCTACCCCGACAGCCTGCGGCCCCTGTTGCAGATCATCGGCGCGGCCACCGAGGTGCGCCGGGTGGCGGGCGCGCACCTGGTGATCCTGCCCGACAGCGTCAAGATCTTCGCGGACACCACCGTCAACGTGGATCCCGACGCCGAGACCCTGGTGGAGATCGCCCTCGCGGCGGCCAAGCTGGCCCGCGAGCTGGATCTGGTGCCGCAGGTGGCGATGCTGAGCTTCTCGAACTTCGGCAGCAGCGACGCCCCCGCGGCCCGCAAGGTGCGCGACGCCACCGCGATGCTGCACGCCCGCGCCCCCGACCTCATGGTGGACGGCGAGGTGCAGGTGGGCGCGGCCATCGACCCGGCGCACCGCGAGCGGCTCTTCCCATTCTCGGCGCTCAAGGGCGAGGCCAACGTGCTGGTGTTCCCCGACCTCAACGCCGCCAACATCGGCTACAAGCTGCTGGCCCACCTGGGCGACGCCGAGCTGGTCGGGCCGCTGTTGATGGGCATGGACAAGCCGGTCAACATCATCGAGCGCGACGCGTCGGTGCGGCAGGTGGTGAACATGGCCGCGATGACGGTGGTGCAGGCCCAAGACGCCGCCCGCCGCGCCTGACCGCCGACCCCCGACCCCCGACCCCCGACCCCCGACCCCTGACCCACTGCCCGCCGGAGCCGCCGTGAACCCGTTGCCGTCAGACTGGGCGTCCTGGGACGCCGACCAGCTGGAAGCCGAGATCCGCCAGCACAACGCCCGCTACTGGGACGCCAGCGCCCCCACCATCAGCGACTACGACTACGACCGCCTGGTGGAGCGCCTGAAGGTCCTCAACCCCCAGGCCGCGGTGCTGCAGGCCATGGGGCCCAGCGACGCCGGCCGCGCGGGCAA
>JAUHVS010000030.1 GCA_030424955.1 bacterium
CCGGTGGCGCCGGTGGTGGTGCCGGTGCAGCGGTGGACCCGGCGGATGGTGCGGCGGCAGCGCGCGCGGGGTGCGCGGCTGCGGCTGCGGGCGCGGCGGCGTGGGCGGCGGGCGGTCGCGCGGGGCGGGCTGCGGCGGCGGGGGCTGCGGTTGCGGCGGCGGCCCGTTGCGGCGGCCCGGCAGACGCAGGCCGTGCGCGTGGTGCAGGTCGTTGGGGTGCGGGTGGTCGTGCGGGTTGTCTCGCGGGTGGCCGGCCTGCGGCCGGGGCGTGGGGGCGATCGGGGCGCGGGGGACAACGGGGAAGACGGCGAGCACGCCTGAGCGGGGGGTGGGGTTGGCCACCGCCGCGATCGATTTGAGCCGTCCTGCGCGTCCGCGCCGACGGTGAGCTGCGCCTGCGGGGCGCGGCAACTCCCTGGAATCGAGTGGGGTCGAGTGTTGAGCGCCTCGGATGTGTGTTTCTTGTCTAGGGACCTGGCACTTGCCTGATGATGCTTGCCCGATGGGCCCTCGGCCCGAACCGCGACCCGCCCCTACCCAGCCCCGGCCCCCTGGGGTAAGGTCGCGCGCTTTCCGGCCGCGCGCCAAGGGAGGGTCGAGCGTGGATCTGTCGGTGATCATCCCGATCTACAACGAAGAAGAGTCGATCCCCCGGCTGCTCCCCGAGATCCATGCGGCCCTCGGCCCCACCGGGCTGCGCTACGAGATCATCTGCGTCGACGACGGCTCACGGGATCGCAGCTACGACGTGCTCGCCGCCGCGGCCGAGGACGACCCCGCGCTGGTGGTGGTGCGCTTCCGCCGCAACTTCGGCCAGACCGCCGCCATGCAGGCCGGCCTCGACGAGGCCCGCGGTGCGCTCGTCGCGTTCCTCGACGCCGACCTGCAAAACGACCCCGCCGACATCCCCGCCATGATCGACAAGCTCAACGAGGGCTACGACATGGTCGCCGGCTGGCGCGCCAACCGGCAGGACACCTTCATCAACCGCAAGCTGCCGTCCATCATCGCCAACCGCGTGATCTCCTCGACCACCAAGGTGCGGCTCCACGACTACGGCTGCACCCTCAAGCTGATGCGCGGCGATCTCGCCAAGACCCTCAACCTGTACGGCGAGATGCACCGCTTCATCCCGGTCATCGCCGACTGGGCCGGCGCCCGCATCGTCGAGCTGCCCGTCAACCACCGCGCCCGCCAGTTCGGCGTCAGCAAGTACGGCATCGGCCGCACCATCCGCGTGGTGCTCGATCTGCTCGTCGTGCGCTTCATGCAGTCCTACGTCACCAAGCCCATGCAGGTGTTCGGCCTCGGCGGGCTCATCTCCGGCGGCCTCGGGTTCCTGATCTGCCTGTGGCTGGCCTTCAGCAAGCTGGCCTGGGGCACCCCCCTGTCCGACCGCCCCATGCTCTTGCTCGGGGTCTTGCTGATCGTCGTCGGCGTGCAGCTGGTCAGCATGGGCCTGGTGGCCGATCTGCTGGCCCGCACCTACCACGAGGCGCAAGACAAGCGGCCGTTCCACATCCGCACCCGCATCGTCGGGCCCGGGGCCGGCGGGCCGCCCGCCGAGGAGGGCAGCGCATGAGCGTCGCCAAGCGCGCCATCGGGCTGCTCAAGCGCATCCCCATCGACCTGGGCCAGGGCGCCGTCGCCGAGCACACCGAGGGCAAGCAGATCGCCCTGCGCCTCGTGCCCCCCGGCGCCGGCCGCACCGCCCTCGATCTGGGCTGCCGCGAGGGGCACCAGACCCGCTGGCTCCAAGGCCGCGGCTACACGGTCACGTCCATCGACGTCGAGGCGCTCTTCGACGGGGCCCAGGTGGTCGACGCCAACCAGCCGCTGCCCTTCGCCGACGACAGCTTCGACCTGATCTGGTCCAGCGAGGTCATCGAGCACCTGGCCGATCCCGCCACCAGCCTGGCCGAGCTCCGCCGCGTGGTGCGCCCCGGCGGCGACATCATCCTGACCACCCCCAACAGCTACATGTGGCTGTTCAAGGGGCTGGCCACCGTCGGGCTCACCCCCGAGCGCATCCAGCGCGACGATCACCTGCACTTCTTCGATCTGGCCGACATCCAGCGGCTGGCCCCCGACGCCGAGCTGTACGGGTACTTCCCCTGGATGGGCCCCAAGCGCACCCTGGCCGCCCCCGGCTGGATCGGGCGGCTGTCGCCGACCTTCGTGCTGCACTTGAAGGGATGAGCGCCCGCACCCGGCGCGTCGCCGTGGGCGCGCTGGTGTCCACCGGGCTGCTGCTCGCCGTGCTCTTGGGCATCGACGGGGACGCCGCCTGGGCCCGCCTGCGCGCCGCCGATCCCACCTGGCTCGCCGCCAGCTTCGCTGTGTCGGCCGTGGTGCTCTGGGCCCGCGGGCTGCGGTTCTGGGGGCTGTGCAGCCGCAGCACCCCCACCCAGGTCACCGCCGCCATCGCCGTGCAGAACGCCCTCACCCGGGTCACGCCGCTGCGGCTGGGCGAGCTGAGCCTGCCCTACGCCCTGCACCGCGTGGCCGACGAGCCCGCCGCCCCCGCCCTGGTGCACCTGGTGCTCGTGCGCCTGGTGGAGCTGTGGGTGCTGCTGTGCGCCGCCGGGGTCGCCGGGCTGTGGTGGTTCGGTGCGGGGCAGGGCGTGGCCGAGGGGGTGCTGCTGGGCGGCCTGGCGGCCATGACCGCCGTGCTCGTGTGGTTCCGACCGCTGCTGCGCCTGGGGGTCACCGCGGTCACCGCCGCCGTGCGCCGGCTGGGGCTGGACGCCCGCCCCGTCATCGCCAAGGCCCTCGCCGCGCTGGCCGAGGCCGCCGACAGCTCCGCGCGGCTCGACGCCCGGCGCCGGCGCTGGCTGGTGGGCGGCACCCTGGCGGTGATGGCGCTGCAGTTCGTGCTGTACGGCTGCCTGCTGCGGGCCTGCGGGCTCGCCCTGGCGCCCGCGCAGGTGGTGGTGGGCAGCGCTGGGGCCCAGGTCGCAGGGGCGCTGCCGGTGATCAGCGTCGGCAGCCTGGGCACCCACGAGACGGGCTGGACCGCCGCCATGACCTGGGTGGGCCTGGGCTTCACCGATGCCGTCGTCAGCGGCCTGTTCACCCAGATCGTGACCCTGGTGTTTGCCGCCGTGTTCGCCGCCCCCGGCTGGCTCGCGCTGCACCGCGCGGGCCGTGGATTCGCCGCCGAGCGCCCTGCTAGGGTGCCGTCATCCGGCCCCGCTGCGGGCCCCACCAACCGTGATGGAGAGGGAGCGTGATGCGCACGTCACACTTGCTGCGTTCGAGCCTGCTCGCGGTCGCCGTCGCCGGCGCCTGGGCCTGTGATGACGGCGGCGGCCAGGATCCGTTTGTGCCGGACGCCACGGGCGCCGGCGGCGCCGGCGGCGCCACGCCCGACATGGGCGCTGGCGGGACCGGCGGCGCAGGCGGCATGGGCGGCGCAGGCGGCGCAGGCGGCGCAGGCGGCGCAGGCGGCGCAGGCGGCATGGGCGGCGCAGGCGGCGCAGGCGGCGCCGGCGGGATGGGCGGCGAAGGCGGGATGGGCGGCGCCGGCGGCACAGGCGGCATGGGCGGCGACGCGACGCCCGAGGCCGTGGCCGTGGCCGAGGTCGGCGACGACACCTACCTGGCCTGGGCCGCGGGCGACGCCCTGCGCCTCGCCCGGGTGGACGCCAGCGGCGAGCTCGTGCGCACCGACGGCGCCCTCTGGGTCGCGGCCGACACCCTCGACGGCCCCGTGGCCGGCGTCGACACCATCACCGCCAGCGGCGCGCCCTTCGCGGGCTACGCCACGGCCGACGGCCCCACGCAGCTGCGCTTCCTCGACAGCCTCATCGAGGCGCCCCTGAGCCTCGGCCTGGTGGGCCCGCCGCAGCTCGCGGCCACCGCCCAGGGCGGCGCCGACGCGGTGCTCGCCGTGGCGCAGGCGCCCGACGGCGGGCTGGCCTGGCAGGTCGTGCAGGTGCGCGCCGACGGCACCACCACCCTGGGCGACGTGATCCGCGACGCCTCGGGCCTGCCCGCGCCCGACGACGTGGCCGGCTTCGGCGGCGGCTTCGTGCTGCGCTTCGGCGGCCCCGGCCAGTGCGTGCAGATCGCCGCCGACGGCCAGGGCCCCGCCAGCTTCCCCTGCGTGCTCGCCACCGGCTCGGTGGTCACCGACAGCCAGCGCGCCCGCCTGCTGTTCCGCGAGGTCGTCGACGTGGACGGCACGGACGTCGACACCTGGGGCGTGCTGCCCCTGTTCGGCGCCCAGGGCGCCGAGGCCTACACCGTGGGCATCGCCAACGATGACGCCCACCTGGCCAGCGGCGCCGAGGCCGCCGTGGTGTTCGACCCCCTGCTCGAGCCCGGCGACGCCGTGCGCCTGGGCTTCGTGGGCTTCGACAGCCTGTACGAGGGCCCCCTGGTGGACGCCTGGGCCTGGCCCACCGCCCGCGCGGCCTTCCGCCGCGGCGACACCGGCTACGTGTTGGCCTTCGGCGACGACGGCGCCCCGCTGCTCGAGACCGTGGCGCTCACCGCCCGCGACTTCGAGGGGCCGGCCTGGGGCATCGAGGCCGACGCGGGCTGCGTGCCCTCGGCCGAGGTGTGCAACGGCGCCGACGACGACTGCGACGGCGCGCCCGACAACGGGCTGTGCTGCCCGTCGAGCAACCAGGCGCTGTTCAGCCAGCGGCTGATCCCCACCACCTTCGCCACGGGCGGCGAGACCCTCAGCTTCGAGCCCGACCAGTTCCTCATCGCCGACGTCGAGAACCAGGACGCCTGGCGCGTGGCCATGCGCTACACCCACGAGGGCCAGACCCACTGGACCGGCCGGGTGGTCTACACCAGCGACGACACCCGCAACGCGCCCGTGGAGCGCATGCCCAACTTCGGCGATCGCGTCAGCGGCGCGGCCCCCGAGCCGTGGGCCGTGGACGCCGTCGAGGGCATCGCCCTGCGTGCCGTCGGCGGCTACACCCTGCTGCTCGGCCGCGACGCCGAGGGGCACGTCACCGCGAGCTGGACCTACTACGTGGCCCGCAACGCCGAGAACCTGGGCAACGGCGCACCGAAGGATCCCGAGGATCTCGACGCCCTGCATGCCTGCGGCGATCTGGACGGCGACGGCACCATCGATCCCGCCCCGCCCGGCGCGCCGGCGAGCTGGCCGGTGCTGGCCATCGACACCATCGACCACACCGATCAGGCGGCCTCGGCCCTGGTGATCTGCCCGCGCAAGGCCCTGCGCCTGTACCCCCAGCGGGACGCTGAGACCGGCGAGCCGCGGGCCAACGTCGAGATCCCCCTCGTGACCCTGGACGCCGACAACAACCGCACGCCCCTGGACGTGCCGGCGGCGTGGGCCACCATCCGCCGGGTGGACGGCGACGTGATCCCGGTGATCTACGGCTACCATCGCGCCGGCACCTGGGAGGTCATGGGCGGCAACTTCGTGGCGGGCAACAGCAACCGCCTGCAGCTGACCCGGCCCTCGGCCTTCACCGACGTGCCCGCCACCGAGGCCGAGCTGGGCGCGCCGATCTTCAGCCACCCCAACCCCGTGGGCCCCTACCTGCAGATCACCGACGAGGGCCGCAGCGCCCGGGTCCGGGTGCGCGGCGTGGACGGCGCCTGGAGCTGGCAGCCCGTCGTGGCCGGTCAGCTCGACCGCCTGGCCTACAACCCCACGCAGTCGCGGCTGGTGGCGGCCCGCGAGGTGGGCGACACCACCGAGTTCTACATGCTCGACCTGAGCGACAAGGACGACCTCAACCTGTGGACCACCCGCCCCGTGCTCACGGTGACCGCGCCGGAGCGCCTGTGGGACCTGAGCCTGGGCGCCCGCCTGGGCCAGTTCCAGCTCGGCGGCTACCGCGACATCCTCGCGGTGTTCACCCGGGACGCCGAGGGCGCCTGGCGCGTCGTGAGCCACGGCGTGGACTGCCGAGGCAACTGATGCCCAGCGCGCGCCCCCTCACCCTCGGCCCCCTGGCCCCGCTGGCCGTGGCCCTGGCCCTGGGCGGCTGGGCGTGCGACGGGGCGGCGCCCGTCACCCCCACCCCGATCCAGGACCAGGCCGTCGCCCCCGACGGCGGCCCCACCGACGCGCGGGTGGGCGCGGACGCGACCCCCGATCTGGCCGTGGCTGACGCCGCGCTGCCCGACGGCGGGCCCGCGGACGGCGGGGATCTCGACCTGGGCGACGGCACGGTGGGGGACGGCGGGCTCGACGGCGGGCTCGACCTGGCCCTGCCCGAGGACGCCGCCCTGCCCGATCCGCCCGGGCGCCCCAGCGCGCCCACCATCGGCGGCGCCACCGTCGACGGCGTCACGTGGCTGGCGTGGGCCAGCGGCGGCACCGTGCGCTGGGGTCAGCTCGACGGCGACGGCGCCCTGCGCCACGACCCCGATCTCGACGTGCTCGACATCCTGCCCCTGCCCATCGCGCGGGTGGCCGTCGTGGCCGCGGGCGAGGTGCCCTGGGCGGTGTGGTCGGTGAGCGACGGCCCCGTGCGCGCCCGCGCCCTGGACGCCGACGCGCCGCCCCTGGACCTGGGGCTGCGGGGCCCCGCCCTGGCCGCGCCCCTGGGCAGCGGCGCCCGCACGGATCTGCTGGTGGTGGGCCGCGACGACGCGGGCAACCTGGCCTGGCAGACCGTGCGCGAGGCCGACACCCAGGCCAGCCTGACCCCGGCGCGGGTGAGCGACATCGCGCTGCCCCTGCCCGACGATCTGGCGCCCATCGACGGCGCCGTGGTGCTGCGCTTCGCCGGGCTCGGCCGCTGCCTGCCCGTAGACAGCGAGCTTCAGCTGGGCGCGTCCTTCTTCTGCAAGGTGGGCCCGGGCCGCATCATCAGCAACGGCCAGCGCCCCCTGCTGGTGAGCCACGAGCCCTTCGGGCGGCGCGACCGCTTCGTGGTGGGCTTCCTGTTCGGCGCCGGCGGCGGGCACACCTACGACCTGCCCATCGTGCCCGAGGGGCTGTCGGCCGAGTACGCCACCGTGGACGGGCAGTACGCGCTCGTCGGCGAGGACGAGATCGGCGCGGCGCAGGGCGAGAAGCGGCTGGTGGTGAGCGCCATCGACGCGCTGTGGCGGGCCACCGAGAGCGCCCCCACCTGGACCCACCCCGACGCCCGGCTGGTGGTGCCCCGGGGGCCCGTGAGCCACCTCATCGAGTTCGACGCCCAGGGCAGCCCCAGCGTGGTGTCGCTGGCCATGGAGGCCCAGGCCTTCGACACCCCCTACGGCCTGACCATCGACCCCCGCTGCCTGCCGCAGCCCGAGACCTGCGACGGCACCGACGAGGACTGCGACGGCCGCATCGACAACGGCCTGTGCTGCGCCAACGGCCAGAACCGCCGCGAGTTCTCGGTGCGCCGCTACCTGGGCCCCGGCCTGGGCAGCCAGGGGTTCGTGCCCGACCAGGTGCTGCTGACCGGCGTGCGCACCCAGGATCAGCTGTGGGTGGCGGTGCGCTACACCACCGAGGACGGCCCCGCGTGGACCGGCCGCACCATCGGCACCGGCAACCGCAACGCCAACGCCGCCATCGGCCGCCTGCGACGCTTCGGCGATCCGGACACCCAGGGCCTGCCGCCCTGGCCCATGGTGGCCGATCGCGGGCTCGCCCTGGCCGCCGCCCGGGACTACGCGCTGCTGCTCGCCACGGGGCCTGACGGCCACACCTGGGCCAACTGGAGCCACCCCGATCTGGCCCCGCTGACCGGGGTGCCGAAGCCGCCCGTGGATCTGGACGCGACGGTGGACGATCCGGCGCTGCTGGCCCAGGGCTGGGGCCCCTGCGGCGATCTGGACGACGACGGCGTGGTGGATCCCGCCCCCGAGGGCGCCCCCGACACCTGGCCGGTGCTGTCGGTGGTGCTGGCCGACGAGACCGAGGACGACACCTCGGTGCTGGTGGTGTGCCCGCGGCGCTTTTTGCGGCTGTACCCCGCCGAGGGCCGCGCCGACGTGGTGCTGCCCTTCCCGCAGCGCGCGCCCGCCCGCTGGGCCCAGACCGTGCGCGACAACGACGGGCGGGTCACCGTGCTCTACGCCTTCGTGGACTCGGTGGGCGCGTGGGCCCTGGACGCCTTCGAGTTCGACGCCGTGAGCGACACCTTCGACCGCGTGCCGCTGCCCCTGGGGCTGCTGGGCCGCGGGGCCGAGGGCGCCGCGAGCGGGCCGATCCGCAGCAGCCCGACCCTGGGCGGGCCGTTCGTGCACTACGACCCCCGCGGCGGCTTCGCCCGGGTGCTCACCGAGCCCGACGATCGCTTCGGCTGGCGGGCGCTCACCGGCGCGACCCTCAACGGGTGGACCTTGGCGCGGCGCACCTTCAACGACGTCAGCGGCCTGCGGGTGCAGCCGCTGCTGCTGGGCACCGCGGCGGACGACGCCGAGACGGCGCTGTGGGTGGTGGACGTGGAGACCATCGACGGGCTGCGGCTGTGGCTCGACGACCAGCCCACGCTGACCCTGGCCGCCCCCCACCTGTGGGCGCCGGTGGACGCCCCGGGCTATGGCTTCCCGGTGCTGAGCCTGGCGCCCCGCGCCGACGACACCCTCGACTGGTGGGCGTCGCTGCCCTACATCAGCTGTCGCTGATCGCCGCCTGGGCCCACGGGCCCGGCCCCGCCGCCAGCGCCTCGATGAACCGCTCGCGCAGCGCGTCGGCCTCGGCCCGCAGCGCGGCGTGATCCGCCCCGGTCACGGGGGTGTCGGGCATCGCCGTGATGAAGACCGTGCCGCCCTCGGGGGCGAACGCCGTGTGCGGCCACAGGGCCGCGCAGCCGTGCCACACCAGCGGCATCAGCGGGATCTCGGCGTCGCGGCCCAGGCGGAACGCGCCCAGCTTGAAGCGCCCCATGGTGGGCCCCTTCACCCGCGTGCCCTCGGGCGAGATCATCAGCTGCAGCTTGCGCGCCCGGGTGCGGGCGATGGCCCGCGCCAGCGAGGCGCGGCCCTTCTCGCCGTCGCTGCGGTTGACCATGATGCTGCCCAGCGCCCAGGCCGCCAGGCCCAGGAACGGCAGGTAGATGAACTCGCGCTTGAGCACGAGCACGCCCCCCTCGGGCAGCAGCGCGGCCCCCACGAAGGTGTCGAGGGTCGAGGAGTGGTTGAACACCAGCACCCGCGCCTGGCGGTCGGCCAGCCGGGCCTGCACGTCGGGGTGCACCACCATGCGCACGCCGCTGATGCGCAGCATGCCCTTGCCCCAGCCGCGCACGCACTTGGGCCACACCCGCTCCTTGAGGTCGCGGGGCAGCAGCAGGCTGATGCACACGATCAGCGGGATGTAGACGGCGCAGAAGCTCCACGCCACGACGTGGCGGGCGATCCCCTCGGCGGCGCTGCGGCGGCGGGCCATCAGCTGCGCCCCGACCCGGGCAGGGGCGGGGGGGTGTCCTCCAGGAACTTGCCCACCACCAGGGTGATGTCGTCCTCGGGCCGGTTGAAGTCCACGAACCAGCGCTCGGCGTCGCGCAGGATGCGCTCGAGGATGCCGTCGGCGCCCTGGTCGAGGGCCGCGCGGATGCTGCGGCGGAAGCGCTTCTCGCCGTACTCCTCGCCCTGGCCGTCCACGCCCTCGGTGAGGCCGTCTGTGTACCAGACCACCACGTCGCCGGGCGCGTAGGGCACGGTGCGCTCCATGAACCGCGACTCCATGACGTCGCCCAGCCGGTTGCCGCGGGTCACCAGGGGCACGATGGCCGGCTCGCCCTGGCCGGGCCGCGCGCGGAACAGCATGGGGAAGTTATGGCCCGCGTTGCTGAAGGTCATGGTGTGGGTCGCCGGGTCGATGATGGTGGCGAAGAAGGTCATCACGAACTTGCGGTTGGCGGCCTCGTAGATGGTCTTGTTGAGCTCCTCGAGCAGGAACGTGACCGTCAGCTCGCCCTCGGTGACGTGGCGCAGGGTGTCGCAGCAGCTCTTGGCCGCGGCGGTGATCATCGCCGAGCTGACGCCGTGGCCGGTGACGTCGCCGATGAGCACCAGCAGCTTGCCGTCGGCGATCTGCGCGTAGCTCCACCAGTCGCCGCCGCAGATGCTGGCGGGCTTGAAGTAGCCCACGAACTCGAAGTCGCCCTCGCGGATCAGCCGGCTGGGGGGCAGCAGGCTCTCCTGGATCACCCGGGCGACCTCGAGCTCCTTCTCGTAGGTGGCCTTCTCTTTGGTGTCTTCGAGCAGCACGCCGATGCGCTCGGCCATGTAGTTGAAGTTGCGCCCGAGCACCCCGATCTCGTCGTCGCTGTCCACCACGGCCCGCTCGCCGAGCTCGCCGTGGGCGATGCGCTCCACCACCTCGGTCAGCTCGCGGATGGGCCGGCTGATGCGCAGGCTCTGCAGCACCGTGAGCACCACCCCCAGCAGCACGATCAGCCCGCCCACCAGCAAAGCGTCGATGGCGGCCTGGCGCTTCCGCTCGCCAAAGGTCTTTGAGATCAGGGCGTTGCGGGCGGCGATGTCGGCGACCGACCAGCCGGCGACCATGCGCCCGGTGAGATCGCCGGCCTGCCAGGGCCGGGTGATCTCGATGAGATCCAGGGCGCCGTCGCGGTAGAGGAACGCCAGGGTGGTGCCGTCGGTGGGCGGCGGCGGCAGGCCCTCGGGGGCGTCGCCGGGGGTCAGGCCGACGCGGGCGGCCTTGGGATCCCCCGCGGCGCTCACGGGGGTGTCCCCGCCCTCGAAGACCTGCGCGTACACCAGCCGGTCGTCCTGGCTGCGCAGGCGGCTGAGGAGCGCGGTGAGATCGGCGTACTGCGCGCCGCTGGCGAACACGCCGGCGGTGCCGCCCAGGGCGTCGGTGACGTTGCGGGCGTCGGCGGCCACGGACTGCAGCACGGTCTGCTGCTGCTCGCGCCGCGAGGCGTCGAAGAGCTTGGCCAGATCCTGCAGGTTCATGGCCCCGTACAGGCCCACCGTGAACAGCAGCAGGGCGGCGGTGGTGCCCATGAGCTTCACGCTGATGGGCAGGCTCTTGAGGGTCTTGATCAGCGCCACGCTCGCCCCCTCACCCGAACAGGCCCTTGCGGAAGCGCACGAGCTCCTGCTGCAGGCGGTTGAGGGCCATGTGGGCGTCCTTGAGCTCCTTGGTGCGGCGGCCGATGGCCTGCTCCAGGCGGGCGCGCTCCCGGGCGGCCTCGTCGAGCATGTGGCGGTACTTGCGCTGCACGTCGGCGGCGTCGCTGACGTCGCGCAGCACCATCAGGGCCACGGGGCCGTCGTCGCCGGGTACGGGCGCGGCGCTCGCGATCAGGGTGCGGGCCTCGGGCTCGTCGGCGAGCTGGCCGTCGATCTCGTCGTAGCGCTGGTGGCCCTCGGTGAGGCAGCGGCGGGCCAGGCAGTGGCTGCCGCCCTGGCACACGCCCAGGGTCAGGTGCTCGCAGCAGGCGCTGCCCAGCAGCTTGCGGGCGCGGGCGCGGTCGAACAGGGCCCGGTAGGCCGGGTTGAAGGCGCGCACCGTGCGATCGGCGCCCACCACCACCCAGGGATCCACGATGGCCGCGCCGATCTCGCGCACCCGTGACAGGGGATCGTCGGCGCTCATGGCGTCCCCCGCCCGGCCACGAAGAACACATAGACGGCGATGGCGCCGGCCAGCACCAGGGCGGCCACGGTCAGGCCCACCGTCAGCGAGCTGCGCGGGGCGGCGGGGGCCTCGGCCGGGGCGGGCGGGCCCGCCAGGTTCAGGGAGTCGCGGGCCAGGCTGACGCCCGTGGCCGTGACCGTCAGCGGGCTGTAGGCCGCGCCGCTGCTGGGGCGCTCGCTGCTGGTCTCCTCGACGGTGTCCAGGCGCTTGATGCGCTCCTGGATGGTGGGCGACAGGCTGGCGATGTGTTCGACGAGGCGGGGATCCATGCCCTGGCCGGCGGCGCCGGGCAGGAAGGCGAAGTAGGCGTCCTCGATGTCATCGAAGGCCATCTGGCAGGGGGTCTGGGTGCAGCCGCGGCCGCGCACGGGCGGCGCGGCGGGGCGGCCCTTGCCGGCGAAGTCCTGCACCTGGATCAGCTCGAGCTGCTCGCGGTCGCAGGCGGCGCAGTAGTAGGGGGCGAAGAAGCTCTTCACCATCGCCCGGCCCACGAAGTTGTTCACCAGGTTGAGCTGGTTGACGATCGTGGGGCTGCAGCGCACGAGGAGCACCTGCTTGCCGGCGCGGTCCAGGTCCGTGAGCCAGTTGACCCAGTCCCGCACGCCGCAGCTGTTGATGCGCCGCACGTCGGCCAGGTCGATGACCACGGTGCGGCCGTCGAGCTTCTTGATCGCGCCCGCCAGCGGGTTGTCTTCGTCGATGACCCCCTTGAGCTTCAGGAAGGTCACGTCCTCGACGGTCCGCGTCGACAGCGCCAGTGTCTTGTCAGCCATCGCCTACCACTGTCCGATCAATTGCCGTCGATCGCTAGATCTGCGCTCCGTCGGGCCCGCACGTAGGCCTCGGACAGCGCGTACTTCACCAGGTCCCGCAGCCGGGGCGCGCTGCGCACCGCCCAGGTCAGATCCTCGCCCGTGGGCAGATCGGCCGGCGCCTGGTCCGCCGCCCGCAGCAGGCCCTCGGCCACGGTGCGCAGGCTGCCGCAGGCCACCAGGCACGCGCGATCGGCGCTGCTGCTCACGCCCGCCATCACCGCCTCGCCCGTGAACACGCTGGGCAGGGTCATGCGGCCGGTGACCTCGACGATGCGCTGCACCTGCGCGGCGGTGTCCTCGCTCACGGCCTCGATGAGGGCGTGGGCTGCGTCGGCCTCGCGGGCGCCGGGCACGAACAGGGCGTCGAGGGTGGCGAAGAGCGCCAGCCGCCGGCGGTAGCCCAGGTTGAACAGCCCCGACAGGCCCGCGCGGGTGTAGAACAGCGCCCGCGCCAGGTGGCTGAGCTGCTCGGTGTCGGGGGCGTCCAGGGCGGGCTGGCCCAGCACGATCAGGGGCGGATCGGCGGGCCACACGCCCACGGGCTCGCCGTGATCGGGGGCGAAGTACAGGTCGAAGGCGTGGGCGCCCATCAGGCCCTGCAGGGTGCGCACCTGGAACGAGAAGGGGTGGCGGCGGCCGGTGATCCGGGTGGCGTTGGCGAGATCGGGCGGCGGGCCCGGGGAGAAGCGCTCGGCGAGCTGCGGGCCGCACAGGTGCGCGAGGCGCACCAGCGGGCTCTGGAAGGACGGGTGCACCACGTAGCGCATCAGGGCGTCGTCCGACAGGGCGCCGGGCCGGGCCAGCCGCTTGTGGGCGCGGGCCTGCAGCTGCTCCAGGGTCTCGCGCTGGGCGGGCTCCAGGGCCTTGTAGAGCGCGAGCACCGACAGCACCTGCAGGTGGCGCTCCTCGTCCCCGCGGCGGGCCAGCAGCTCGGCCAGGGTCTGCAGGGCGTCCACGTCGGTGACGTCGTCATCGAGCAGGGTCATCAGCGGGTGCAGGGCGGCGGCGGTGTCGCCCTCGCGGGTGTGCACCTGCACCAGCGCGAAGCGCGCGGCGCGGAAGCCGGGCCCCCGGCCGCGGGCCATGGGGTCGAGCAGGCGGCGGGCCTCGGCGTTGTCGCCCCGGCGCAGGCGCAGGCCGGCCACGAAGGTGCGCAGGGCGGCGGCGTCGGCGTCCTCGGGGGGCGCGTCGATGCGGGCGTGGCCGTCGGCCAGGGCCTGGGCCAGCCCCTCGGCGTCCCCGCGGGCGTCCAGGGCCTGCAGCAGCGCCAGCAGGGCGCCGGGGTGCTGGGGGTCGATGGTCAGCGCGCGGCGGTACTGGCGCTCGGCCTCGGCGCCGTCCTCGAAGCCCATCTGCTCGATGCGCCCCAGGTAGAACAGGGCCTGGGCGTGGGCCCGCGCGGGGATGGGGCCGGTGTGGGCCAGCAGGCCGCGCATCAGCCGGCGGGCCTGGGCGAAGTCGCCCTGCAGCACGTGGCACTCCGCCTGGCGCCACAGGGCGTCGCGGCGGCTGGGCTCGAGCACCGCCACGCGCTTGTAGCAGGCGGCGCCCCGGGCGGGCTCGCCGGCCAGGTCGGTCCACAGCGCGCCCTCCCGCATCAGCGCCTCGACGCAGCGGGCGCGGGCGGCGGGATCGTCGGGGGCGGCGGGGGCGTGGCGATCGCTGAAGGCCCGCAGGGCGCCCGCGGCGGCCGACCACTGCCGCCAGGTGACGTGCAGATCCACCAGGGGCTGCAGGGTGTCGAGGTCGCCGGGGCGGGCGTCGGCGGCGCGGCGGTACCAGTCGGCGGCGGCCTCGGGGTCGAGCCGCGCCTCGGCGGCCTGGCCGCAGATGCGATCCACGTCGGCCTGGGCGCTGGGATCGTCGGGCAGGGCCGCGCGGGCCTCGGTGATCGCGGCGTCGACGGTGGCGCGATCCTCATCGGTGGGGGGCTCGCCGGCGGCGGTGACCAGCCCCTCCAGGGCGGCCAGGTGGGCGGGCTGGAACTCCAGGGCGAGCTTCAGGCTCTCCAGGGCCTCGCGGGTGCGGCCCAGCTGGCAGGCGGTGGCGCCGCGCTTGTGGAACAGGTCGGCCCGGGCCGCCCGCGGCCACTTGTCGAGGGCCTGGTTGCACAGCATCTGGAACAGGGGGGCGGCGTCGGCGGCGCGGCCCTCTTCAAACGCGCGGTCGGCCAGGTAGCGGGCGGCCTGCACGCTCTCGGGCCAGGTGGCCAGGGCCTCGCGGTAGTGGGCCTGGGCGCCCTGCGGATCGTCAAGCCGCTCGGCGTGGATCTCGCCGATGCGCGCCAGCACCGCCGAGCGCTCCTTCGGGGCGTCCCACAGGGGCAGCTCGGCGCGCAGGTTGTCGATGACCGCCGGCCAGTCCTCGGCCTGCGCCGCCAGATCCCGCAGGCCGTGCAGGGCTGGGAAGCACCGGGGATCGGCGTCCAGGGCCTGCCGGTAGCGGGCGGCGGCGGCCTCGGGATCGGCCAGCTGGGTCTCGAGCAGGCTGCCCATGCGGAACAGCACCTGGGCGCGCTGGCGGGGGGCCGGGGTGTCGGCGAGCTGGATCTCGGAGATCTCGAGCAGCTCGGCCCAGGCCTTGCGGGCCTCCAGCAGCCGCGCGAGGGCGCGCAGGGCGGCGGCGTCACCGGGCACGGCGTCCAGCACGGCCCGCCAGGTGGCGGTGGCGCCGGCCAGATCCCGCAGGCCCACCTCCTGGGCCTGGGCGAGGCGGCGCAGGCGCTCCGCCCGCGCCAGCGGATCGGCCGCGGCGGCGGCCCCGGCCTGGTACAGCGACACCAGGGTGGCCCAGTCGCCGGCCGCCCGCAGCACCCGCTCGCGGGCCTGGATCACGGCGGGGCTGTCGGGGAACACCTCGGCCAGCCGGCTGATCTCGGCGACGGCCTCATCGGGGCGCTCGGCCTCCTCGAGGGCGGTGACCAGGGCCAGGCCCACCCCCAGCGCGTCGGGGGCGTCGGCGGGGGCCTGCCCGAGCCACGCGCGGTAGACCTGCACCTGCAGCGTGGGCAGCCCCAGGCGCTCCACCAGGCCCCGGGCCACGCGGAACACGTCCAGGTCACTGGGATCGAGCTGGTAGCCCTCGACGTACGCGGCGGCGGCCTCGCGGGGGCGGTCCAGGCGGCGGGCCAGCAGGTGCCCCAGGCGCACGGTCAGATCCCGCACCTCCGCGGGGTGGGCCTACCGGGCGCGGGCCTCGTCCAGGGCGGCACGCAGCACCACGGCCAGGGTGTCCCAGTCGTGGGCCTGGGTGGCGCTGCGCTCGCAGCGGTCGAGGATGGCCGGATCGCGCACGCCGTCCTCGATGGCGGCCCGCCAGGCGGCGCGGGCGCGCTCGGGATCGGCCCCGCGGCCCTCCAGCAGCCGGGCGAGGCGCTGGTTCAGGGTGGCGCGCTGCTCGGCCCAGCCGGGCCCCTCCAGGCCGGCGATGCACTGCGACAGCAGCCGCACGGCGGCGTCGAGCTGGCCCAAAGCGGCGCGGGCCTCGGCCACGTCGGCGGCCACGTCCACCCGGTCCGGCAGGGCGCGGGCGGCCGACACCACGAAGGGCAGGGCGGCCTCGGCGTCGTCGAGGTCGTACAGGTGCACCCGCCCCACGGCGAGGGTCCAGTCGGGGTCGTCGGGGCGGGGGCTGTGCTGGTCGGCGGCCTTCAGGGCGGCGACGTACTCCGGCCAGCGGCGGGCCTGCCGCAGGGCCTCGGCCAGCTCGGCCACCAGGGCGGGCGCGGGGGGGCCGCTCACCAGGGCCGCGCGCAGGGCGTCCACCGCCTGGCCGGGATCCGCCAGGGGGCCCATGTGCAGGCGGGCGGCCTCGACCAGCAGGGCGCGGCGGCGCTCGGGATCGCCGGTGCGGTGGGCCTTGCCCATCAGCAGCGCGGCGAGGGCGGCGGCGTCGTCGCTGGCCCGGTACAGGGCCTCGAGCCGGTCGATGGCCTCGGGGGCGCCCGCCCGCCAGCCCAGGGCGGCCTTCCAGGCGCGCACGGCGTCGTCGGTGTGCCCGTGGGCCTCGTAGGCGCGGGCCAGGGCCTCGGCGGCGGCGAAGCGCCCGTCCACGTCGTCGGCGGCGCTCAGCGCGGCGACGGCGGCGGCGATCTCGGGGTGCCCGTGGTCGGCCCACTCGCCCACGCTGGCCTGGCCCTGGCGGTTCTGCCGCAGGCGGCGGCGCACGGCGGCGCGGGCGGGGTCCTCGCCGGGCACTCGGCTGATCTCGGCGCCCAGGAAGTCGCCCAGCAGGGACTCGCTCTCGGCGGTCGGGGCCGGGGTGGGCGGGGCGCTGGGCACGGGCGCCGGCTGCAGGGCGGGGCTGGCGGCCGGGCCGCGGTGGCTGGGGGGCAGCGGGGGGGGCGTGCGCCGCGCCGGCGCGGCGGGCTCGCCCCCGTGGGCGCGGTCCATCACCGGCAGGGGGCTGGGGGGCGCCAGCCTGGGCAGGGGCCGGGTCGAGCCCTGTGGGGGCGCCTCGGGGGGCGCGCCGTCCGCGCCGGGCACCGGCGCGGCGAGCAGCAGGGCCTCGAACTCGTCGGCCGCGTCGGGCACGGCGCCGGGATCGGTCAGCGGGACGTCGAACTCCAGATCGGCCTCGGCGTCCAGATCCGTGAGGGTGGGCTCGTCGGCCTCGGCGAGCCGGGCGAGGCCCGCCACCAGCCGGGCGCGGGTGTCGTCGTCGGGATCGGCGTCGAGGGCGGCCACGTAGGCGTCGGTGGCGGCGGCGGGATCGGCCAGCCGCCCCTCGTACAGCAGGCCCAGCCGCAGCCCCAGGGCGGCGCGGGCGGGCCCGGGCGGGCTGTGCGCCAGCCGGCGCTGGTACAGGGCCACCAGGGCGGCGCCGCGGCCGGCGGCGGCCAGGGCGCGGGCCAGCTCGGCCTCGAGGCCGGGGGCGTCGGGCTGCAGAGCGGCGGCCTCGGCCAGCAGATCCGCCACGTCGCCGGCGGGCTGGCCGGTGCGCTCGAGCAGGTGGGCCAGGGCGCGCAGCGCGGGCACGCGCTCCTCGGGGGCCTCCACCAGGGCCAGCCAGCGCACCAGGGCCTCGGCCAGCGGGCCCACCCGGTCGCCGGCCTGGCAGGCGTGCACCAGCAGCCGCAAAGCGGTGGGGTGCTCGGGCTCGTGATCGAGCACCCAGAACAGGTAGGTGAGGGCCTTGTCGAGGCCGGTGGGCTCGGCCAGGAAGCCCCGGGCCACCTGCACGAACAGATCCACCTGCCGGTCGGGCGCGGCGGCGCGGGCCTCGATCTGCATCGCCCGGCCGTCGCCCTCGGGGGCCAGCCGCTGGGCCGCGCGCAGGGCGGCCAGGTGGGGCGCGAGATCATCGGGCGGCCCGAGGGCGGCGCGGGCGGCGTCGGGATCGGCCAGCGCGTGCTCCGCGACGGCGGCGTGGAGGGCGCGGTCCACCGGATCGTCGGAGGGGGGGCCCTCGCCGCGCAGGGTGGCCCAGTCGTGCCAGCGCTGGCCCTGCACCGCCAGGCGCTCCAGCAGCCGGGCGGCGGCGGCGGGCTGGCGCTGCCACGCGGCCAGGGCGAGGTGCCAGGCCTCGTCCACGGCGCCCTCGGCGGCGAGGCGCCAGGCGGCGCGGGCGGTGAGGGTGGCCTGCAGCACGCCGCCCTCCACCCGGCAGCGGCGCAGGGCCTCGGTGCGCGCGGCGTGGGTGTCGGCCGACAGCACCGCCTGCAGGGCGATGACGTCATCGAGGCTGCCGCCGGCGGCCCGGGCGAGGGCGGCGGCGCGGCCGGCGGGGGTGGGCTCGGCCTCGCTGGCCAAGTACCACAGGGCGCCCGCCGTGGGGCCGTCGCAGCCGAGGGCCAGCGCCCCGAGGGCGGTGGCCCGGTCCGGCCCGGGCCCGGCGGCCTCGACCGCCAGCCAGCGCCCCAGCGGATCCGCAGGCTGGGGGCCGCCCGCCACCGCGGCGCCGTCGCCCCCCGCGAGATCCAGCCGCAGCAGCCGCAGCACGGCGCGCCCGTCGGCGCTGAGGCTGTCGGCGCGCAGGGCGAGCCAGGGCAGCAGCTCGGCGTCGGGCAGGGCCACCAGGGCCAGGCGCTCCAGCAGGGGATCCTGGGCCGGCGCGTCGGCCAGGGCCCGCACCACCCGCGCGGGATCGGGCCAGCGCAGGGCCCACAGGGCGGCGTGGAAGGCGCGATCCTCGTCGTCGGCCAGCCCCATCGTCAGGTGGGCGCCGAGGCGCTCGCGATCCTCCATGGCCAGGGCGTGGTGCCGTGCGCCCAGGCGGGCGGGGGGGTAGCTGGGATCGGCCTTGAGGGCGGCGGCGCAGGCCTCGGCGGCCCGCAGCGGCTCGTTCAGCTCGTGCTCCAGCAGCTCCGCGCGCTGGTGGTGCAGGCGGGCGGCGTCGCGGCCCTGCGCCCGCTCGGCGCGGCTGGCCAGCAGCCGCACGTGGGCCCGCCAGGTGGCGGCGTCGGGCAGGCCC
>JAUHVS010000807.1 GCA_030424955.1 bacterium
TCATCGCCGATCGCCTCACCCAGCTCAGCGAGCTGCGCCCTCGCCTGTGGCCCTACGACACGCCGCGGCTGCACGCCATCAGCGCGCCCGTCATCCAGCGCCCCTACCACGGGCACGTCCGGATCGACCTCGCCGGGCGCGACGGCATCTTCACGGCCGGTGGCGCCGTGCACCCGGACGACCTCACCGCGTGGGCGCCGGTGCGCCGCGGCGCGGCGACCATCGCGCGGGTCGAGGTTCGCCTGCCCGCCCGCGTCGCCGCGGCCCGCACCGCGAGCCTGTGGCTGCTCATGGGCGCCCTGGGCGTCCTGCTGGCCGCTGGGCTGTTCCTGCTGCCGGTCGGCACCGTGCGCCGCGGCGACCGCAACAACGCGGGCCTGTACGGCGCGCTTCAGGCCGCCAACGCCACCCTGGAGGAGCGCGTGCTCGCCCGCACCGCCGAGCTGGAGGCCCGCAAGCAGCAGCTCGAGGAGCTGGGCGGCCGCCTCGTCGCCGCCCAGGAAGAGGAGCGCGCGCGCATCAGCCGGGACCTGCACGACGATCTGGGCCAGGTGCTCACCGGCCTGCGCCTTCAGCTCACCGCGGCCCAGACCGCGCTCTCGCCCGAGAGCAACGCAGGCGCCCTGCTCCAGGCCGCGCTGCAGTCGGTCGATGACGGCGTCGAGCAGGTCCGCACCCTCGCGCACACCCTGCGCCCCGCCGCCCTCGACGGGCTCGGGGTCGCGAGCGCGGTGCGCGATCACGCGGAGCGCTGGGCCGAGCGCGCCGGGCTCACGCTCCACCTCGATCTCGCCCTGCACGACGAGCCGCCCCCGGACGTCGCCAGCGTCATCTTCCGCGTCGCCCAGGAGGCCCTCACCAACGTCGCCCGCCACGCGCACGCGCGCGCAGTGCACATCACCCTCGGGCCGCAAGACGACGGCTGGCAGCTCACCATTGATGACGACGGCCGGGGCCTGCCCGACCAGCCCGGCCGGGGCCTGGGCCTCGTGGGCGCGCGGGAGCGCGTGGAGCAGGCCGGGGGGTACCTGGACCTCGAGCGCAGCCCGCAGGGGGGCGCGCGCCTGCTGGCGTGGCTACCGCCCGCCCCCTGACCGGCCGGGCCAGCGGCGGCCGGGCGGCGGGATCCAGTCTTCCAACGCCTCGTCCACCACCTCGGGCACCACCACCAGCGGCTGGCCCAGCAGCTTGGCGAAGCGCTCCAGCACCCGGTGGGCCAGCCGGCTCGTGCCCGCCCCCTCGATGTAGATCCAGAAGTCGGTCACCGCCGTCGGCTGCCCGAAGTCGATGGCCTTGACGCCCAGCCGCGTGCAGCACGACGGACACTCCAGCCCGAACCGCTCCACGGGGAACAGGCTGAGGCGCGACAGCTCATCGGACAGCTGGTCGAGGTTGAGGGGATCGCCGCACACCGTACAGCGGGCCTCCTCGAACACCTCGGTGACCTCGGGCAGGAAGCGGGGCCGCGCGCTGCGCTCGATGCTCAGGCTGCCGAAGGTGAGCTCGGCGGGCAGCAGGGCCTCGTGGGCCTCATCGTTGAACAGCCAGGCCACCTCGTTGCCCGGCGTCCACTCGCCGTCCTCGGTCTGCTCGCCCACCAGCTGGGCCTCGACCAGGAAGGCCAGCAGGCTGGCCTCCGCCTCCGGCGCCACGCTCACCGTGCCCTTCGTCGCCAGGTACAGGTTCAGCATGACCCCTCGCCCCCCACGTTCACTGAGCCGCGAATCATCGGTCAGCGCCCCCCGCGCGTGCAACGCGGCCGCGGGTTTTTCCGCCCGGCGCCCCGTGCTACCGTCCGGCTCCGCCCGGCAGGGCAACCCGATCGACACAGGAGCGCGATCGATGAACAAGGTCTTCGCCAGCGCCGCTGACGCCCTCCACGACCTCACCGACGGCATGACGCTGCTCGTCGGCGGGTTCGGCCTCAGCGGCAACCCCGAGAACCTCATCACCGCCGTCCACGAGCGCGGCGTGACCCGGCTCAACCTCGTGAGCAACAACGCGGGCACCGACGGCCACGGCCTCGGTGTCCTGCTCGAGGCGCGGCAGATCAGCACCATGACCGGCTCGTATGTGGGCGAGAACAAAGAGTTCGAGCGGCAGTTCCTGTCGGGCGAGCTGCAGGTCGAGCTCTGCCCCCAGGGCACCCTCGCCGAGCGCCTTCGGGCGGCGGGCGCGGGCATCCCCGCCTTCTACACAGCCACCGGCGTGGGCACCGTGCGCGAAGAGCAGTGCGAGGTCCGCGAGTTTGACGGCCGCCGCTACCTGCTGGAGCGCGCGCTGCACGGCGACGTCGCCCTGGTGAAGGCTTGGAAGGGCGACACCCACGGCAACCTCGTCTTCCGCAAGACCGCGCGCAACTTCAACCCGCTGGTCGCGAAGGCCGCTCGCATCACCATCGCCGAGGTCGAACACCTCGTGCCGGCCGGCGAGCTCGACCCCGACCAGATCCACCTGCCGGGCATCTACGTGCAGCGCATCGTGCAGGGCACCGGCTACCAGAAGTGGATCGAGCAGCGCACCGTGCGCCCGCGGGAGGAGAACTGACATGGCGCTCAACCGAGATCAGATCGCCCAACGGGTCGCCCGCGAGCTGACGGACGGCAACTACGTCAACCTGGGCATCGGCATGCCCACGCTGGTCGCCAACCACGTGCCGCCGGGCATCGAGGTGGTGCTCCAGAGCGAGAACGGCCTGCTCGGCATCGGCCCCTTCCCCTTCGAGGGCGACGAGGACGCCGATCTCA
>JAUHVS010000031.1 GCA_030424955.1 bacterium
CTGGTCCAGCGCGGCCAGCGCCGCGTCCGCCGGGTTCCCCGCGTCTGGACCGATCCGGGCGGCCAGGTGCTGGTTCGGCGCGATCACGAGGACGGCGGGTCCGCCGCCGGTGACCTTGCCCCCCAATCCCGGCAGCTGCGCCACCGTCAGACCGGCCATGCGCGAGGCGCTGCCGAGGGCCCGCCCGGTGCTCCTGGAGCCCATGCTGGCCGTGCGCATCGCCGTGCCCAGCGACTACACCGCCGGCGTGCAGCGGGCCATCAGCACCCGCCGCGGCACCCTGCTCGACTACGCGCAGCGGCCCGGCTGGAACGGCTGGGACCTGCTCACCGCGCACATGCCGCAGGCCGAGATCCATGATCTGATTCAGGATCTGCGCTCGAGCACCCTGGGCGTCGGCACCTACACCGCCGAGTTCGATCACCTCGCGCCCATCCGCGACGAGAAGATCGCCGAGCAGGTCGCAGCCGCCCGCAACGCGCACCTGGACCGCTGACCGCCCGCGGGCGCCCCCACCGGGGCGCTCGTCCCCGCCCAGTCCTCGCCGCGCGCAGGCCCTGGCGCCCACGGGTCACCCGGGCCAGACTCTGGCCATGTCGCCGCGCCGCCCTCACCGAGTCGCCCCTGCGCGCCCCGCCGCCCGCCGGGCTGAGGCGGGCCCGTGATCCCACTGCACGGCCGGGTCCCCAAGGGCTACCTGCCCCTGGCCACCGTCGCCGTCACCCTGGCCTGTGCCGCGGGCTTCCTGCACCAGGCGGCCCTCAGCGACGCCGCCCTGGAGGCGCTGGTGGCGCGCGACGGGCTGATCCCCAGCCGCACGCTGCGCTTGCTGCGCACGGCGCCCGTGCCCGTCGACGGCTGGCTGCGGCCGGTGCTGGTCCACCCCTTCCTGCACGGCGGCCTGCTGCACCTCGCCAGCAACGTGGTGTTCCTGCTCGCCTTCGGGCGCGGGGTCGAGGCCCGCCTGGGCCACGGCCGGCTGCTGCTCGTCTTCGCCCTCGGCAGCCTCGCCGCGGCCGCCGCCCACGTGGCCTTCAACCCCGGCTCCACCCTGCCCATGGTGGGCGCGTCCGGGGCCATCAGCGGGATCATGGGCGCGTACCTGGTGCTCTACCCCTTCAGCCGCATCACCACCCTGATCCCCATCGTGATCATCCCGGTGCTGGTGCCCCTGCCCGCGTTCCTGTTCGTGGGCCTGTGGTTGACCCTGCAGATCCTGGCGGTGACCGCCACCCCGGACGGCGGCGAGGCAGGCGTGGCCTGGTGGGCCCACCTGGGCGGCTTCGCCGTGGGCCCCCTGCTCGCGCTGGCGCTGGATCGGGGGCGGCCCCCGCCCGACCCACGGGGGCGGCCGGCGACCGAGTAGATACTTTGCCCTGCCGGGCCGTCTGTGGGTCATGCTGACCCGCGACTCCATAGGAGACAGCATGACCCCCGCCCCCCCCGACCACCGGCGACCGGTCTGGCTGGTCCCGGTCCTGTCCCTGACGCTGACGGGCTGCCGCGGCCCGACGGCCGAGCAGATCGGGGTCGCCATCCTCGTCGCCCTGCCGGCGGGCTGGCTCGCCTTTGGCATCCTGCGGTGGCTGCTCGGCCGGCTGAAGGCCGACTGGGCCGAGGCCGACTGGCGGGGCTGGCAGATCGGCCTGCTCGCGTCGGGCGCCGTGGCGCTGGCCGCCGGCCTGACCGCCGACCGGCACCGCGACCTGGACCTGGTGCCGCTGGCGCTGCTCAGCTCAGTGCCCTCCGCGGTCGCGTTCACCCTGCTTCTGTGGCGCCTGCTGTGGCGGCCAGGCGACCGGGCCGTGTGGGTGGCGCCGCTGATCGTGATGCCGCTCTACGCCCTGCTGGGGCTGCTGCTGCGGCTGCACGCGATCGACGACGATCTGGTCCTGCTCTTTGTCATCTACACGGGGTTCTTCTGGGCGGGTCCGGCGGTGGCCCTGCTGATCCTGTGGGGGGTGCAGCTGGTCAAGGGGGCTGGGCGACCGCCCGCCCCGCCGGCGCCGCCCGCCGCCTGACCCGGATCAGCGGGGGCCGCGCACCGGCGCGCGCCCGTAGATGTCATCCAGGAACTGCGGCTGGCCCGCGTCGTCGACCCGCACGGTGACGTAGTCCAAGAACACCGGCACCGGGCGGGTGAGGCGCACCGTGTGGGGCTCGTCGTCGGCGAGCCAGCCCCGGATCGCCGCGGGGTCATACCGCCCGTCGTGTTCAAGCAGCAGCCGCGCCAGGTGCAGCGGCTGATCCACCCGCACGCAGCCATGGCTCAGCGCCCGCGTGGGCCGGCGGAACAGGCTGCGGCGCGGCGTGTCGTGCAGGTACACCGCGTAGCGGTTGGGGAACCGGAACTTCACGTCCCCCAGCGGGTTGCCCCGGCCCGGCCGCTGCCGCACGTGCTCGGCCGCCGTGCCCTTGTGCATCACCTCGAAGCCGCGGGCCGCCAGCCGCGCGTCCAGCCCCTGGAAGCCGGCCTGCTCGAGGGCCTGCGGCAGGATCTCGTCCTCCAAGATCCGCTGAGGCACCCGCCAGTCGGGCCGGTAGACCACCTCGTGGATCGCCGAGCTGAGGGTCGGCGTGGCGTTGCGCAGCCGCCCGGTGTCGTCGGCGGTGTCGTCGCCCACGATCACCCGGAAGCGGTGGATCCGCGCCCCGTCGCGCCACACCTCGCCGTGGTAGTCGGGCAGGTTGATCTGCACCCACAGCCCCCCTGGGCCCCGGCGCGGCGCCGCCCGCCAGGCCGCGAGCGCGCCGTGGATCTGCGCCAGCTTCTGCGCCGCCGTGCGCCCCAGCGCGCGCCGCGTGGCCCGCCCCAGCACCGGCGTGACGGGGAGCTGGTGCGCCACCTGGAACCGGCCCAGCGCCTGGAACAGCCCCCCGTCGAAGCGATCGGGGTGCGCCGTCGCCGGGCTGTCGAAGCCCTCGCGCGCCAGCCGCGCCCGCAGCGCGGCGACGCCCGGTCCCCGCTGGCCGCGCTTGAAGTGCCCCAGCGGGACCCGCGGCCACGGGCCCTCGGCGGCGAGCTGCCGGTAGCGCCGGGCCGCCGCCATCAGCCGCAGGTACTGGTCGCCGGCGGGCCGCAGCGCCCCGATCATCTCGGCCACCGGCTGCTGCCCCACGCGGTCGATCACCCAGGCCGAGGCGGGCTGCGCGCCCGCCCCCTCGCCCGCCCCCTCGGCGACCGTCAGGCCCGGCTGCGCCCGGGCGGCGTAGCGCAGCAGCACGCCCAGGCCCAGCACCTCGAGCCGGGCCCGATCGGCCACGGCCCCGGGATCAAAGGCGGGCCGGGCGGCGAAGCGCTGCTGCTGAAAGGCCGCGCAGCCCAGATCGGCGCTCGACAGCCCCTCGTCGACCACCTCGCCGCACAGCGTGCCCACCGCGGCGACGTCGGCGGGCGAGAAGGCGGGCCACGGGGCCCCCCACACGTCGGGCCACGGCACGCTGGGATCGGCGGCGCGGGCGGCCTCGAGCGCGGCCACCCGCAGGGCCCGCCACGGGCGCGGGGTGGGCGGCGGCGCCTCGCTGGGCGCGGCCGGCGCAGGGGCGGGCGCGGTGGCCCCGCAGCCCAGGGTCAGCAGCGCGAGGCACAGCCCCCAGGCCCAGCCTGAGCGCCACGGGGCGTGGGCCACAGCGGGGGGCGAGGGCGTGGGGCGGAGCGGCGGCAGCACCGCGACAGCATGCCCGATCCGCCCCGGCGACGCACCCGCGGCCCCGACCGGCGCCCGGCGGTTTTCATGACGGAGACCGCCCGGTGACCCCAACCCCCAGGTGTCACTGACTCAGGAGCTGTCTCATGGCTGACCGATCCCCGCGCCTGCCCGTTGGGCCCCTGCCCGCCGCCCTCGCGACCCTGCTGCTGGCCGCCACCGCCAGCGGCGCCCCCCTGGCCCTGCAGGCCGGCATGCGCGGCGAGACCGCCGCGGGCGGCAGCGGCGCCGCCACCGAGCTGGGCGTCGCGTGGCGCGCCTTCGAGCGCGTCGACGTCGACGTCTGGGGCCGCACCGGCTACCTGCTGGGCGCCGACGGCGGCGACACGGCCTACCTCGCGCTGCTCGCGGGCCCTACCTGGCGGCTGCCGCTCAACGCGGGCACCGCCCTGCTCTCGCTGCGCTTCGCCCACATCCACCACGCCCCGGCGGGCTCGTGGGTGGATCACCCGGTGGGCAACCTGTTCGGCGACTCGTCGGGCGAGGTCAAACACCGCAGCGGCGCCGAGCTGGCCGCCGGCTGGCTGGGTGGCCCTGTGTTCGCAGACGATCCCGCCCTGCGCTGGCGGGCCTCGGTGACCGCCGGGGCCCTGCCCAGCTCCGACGCGCTGGCCTGGACCGCGGGCCTGACCGTGGGGGTCGACTGGGCCCTGGGCGGCTGACCTCGCCCCCCACCGGGCAGGGCCCACGCGCCGCCCCTTGACACCCCCTCGGCCAGCCCCCAGCCTGACGGGCGGGGGTCTGCTGGCCCTCGCCGTGCATCCCCGCGGAGCGAGGTGGCCGTGTCGTTCCTGCAAGAGTTCGCGCTGAAGCAGAACATCAACGCCCGCGAGCGCGCGATCCTCGCGAGCAACCCCGCCGTGGCGCAGGGCTGGACCATCGCCTCGGGCTACGCCCGCATGGTCTCCAACGCCTTCGCCTACACCACCGACGACCTCAGCGACTCGCTGTACCGCGGCAAGGCCGACGCCCTGCGCCACTGCGTGTGGAGCGCGCTGCTGGCCCACCAGGTCGGCGAGGTGTACGCCAAGAAGCTCACCGACGCCCACGAGGACGTCGATCCCCCGGCGGATCACAACGCCCGCATCGATCGCGAGATGGATCTGCACAACAACGCGGTGGGGCGGCGGCTGGGTGTGTTCCACAACAGCCAGCGCTCAGTCATCACCCAGTCCATGACCGCGTTCTTCCTGTTCGGGCTGTGCAAGAACGCCCTGGAGTCCGGGCAGCTGCGCGTGATCGACCGCAGCCGCACACCTTGGATGCTGGTGCCCTCCGACGCCCACAACGTGGCGTGATCAGGGCCGCCGCGGCGCGCCGCGGGCCCCCGACCGAGTGCCTGACCCTGTGCCTGACATCGACCCCCTGGGAGGCCCCTCTGTGCTGACACAGATCATCATCTTCGGTGCGTCCGGCGATCTCACCGCCCGCAAGCTCATCCCGGGGCTGCTCGCCAGCCACGCGACGGGGCAGTTCAAGACGGCGGTCCAGGTCATCGGCGTGGCCCGGCGGCCGAAGTCCGATGACGCCTGGCGCGCCGAGCTGGCCGAGTGGATCGAGCCCGACGCCCAGGCCGGCTGGGCCGACTTCGCCCCCCGCGTGTTCTATCGCAGCGGGGACGTGCGCGATCCGGTGTGCGCCCGGGCCCTCGAGGCCACCCTCGACACCCTGGCCCGGGACGCCGGGGTCGAGCCGGGCCAGGTCGGCCGCCTGTTCTACCTGGCCCTGAAGCCCGCGCTGTTCACGCCGGTGGTGGCCTGCCTGGCCGGCGAGGGCATGCTGGCCGCCCCGCTCGGCGAGACCACCGCCTGGCGCCGGGTGGTGGTCGAGAAGCCCTTCGGCACCGATCTGGCGTCGGCGAAGGCCCTCAACCAGGCCCTGCGCAGCCACCTGCACGAAGAGCAGATCCTGCGCATCGACCACTACCTGGGCAAAGAGACCGTCCAGAACATCCTGTCTTTTCGCTTTCAGAACGCGATCTTCGAGCCGCTGTGGAACAGCAAGCACGTGGAGTCGGTCGAGATCTCGGTGTGCGAGTCGCTGGGTATGGAGGCGGGCCGCGGCGGGTACTACGACGGCGCGGGCGCCCTGCGGGACATGCTGCAGAACCACCTGCTGCAGATCCTCGCGATGGTCGCCATGGAGGCGCCGAGCTCCATGGCCCCCGACGCCATCCGCGCCGAGAAGGTCAAGGTGCTGCAGGCCCTGACGCCCCTGAGCCCCGCGGCCATCGAGCGGGACCTGGTGCGCGGCCAGTACGTCGAGGGGCCCGCGGGCCGCGGCTACCTCGACGAGGACGGCGTGCCCGCCGACTCGCAGACCGAGACCTTCGTGGCGGTGCGGGCCAACATCGCGAACTGGCGCTGGAACCAGGTGCCCTTCCTGCTGCGCACCGGCAAGCGCCTCGACGGGCGCTACACCCAGGTGGTGCTGCGCTTCCACACGCCCCCGGTGGACCTGCTCAACGGCCCGGTGCCCGACGGCCTGTGCGCCCTGCGCCCCAACGCGCTGACGCTGCTCATCCAGCCCGAAGAGGGCATCCGGCTGAGCTTCCTGGTCAAGCAGCCCGGCCCCGGCATGGTGATGCGCCCCGCCGAGCTGTCCTTCGACTACGCGAGCCTGGGCGCCGCCACCGCGCCGGCCTACCAGCGGCTGCTGCTCGACGCCGTGCACGGCAACCCCACGCTGTTCATCCGCGGCGACGAGGCCGAGGCCGCCTGGCGCTTCGCCGACAGCCTGCGCCAGGGCTGGCTGGACACCCAGGCGCCCGTCGTGTCCTACCCCGCCGGCAGCGGCGGGCCCCCCGAGGCCGACGCGCTGTTCCGCGGCTGCGAAGGCATCTGGAGCCGATCGGAGGCCCAACAGTGATGACCCGCAACGCCCCCGCCCTGCACGTCTCGGCCTTGCCCGCCGTGGCCTGCGCCGATTGGGTCATCGACCGCGCCGAGACGGTCATCGCCGAGCGCGGCCGCTGCCGCATCGGGCTGCCGGGCGGGCGCACCCCCGTGCCCCTGCTGGACCGCCTCGCCGAGAAGATGCCCGCCGAGCTGTACGCCGGGCTGCAGGTGACGTGGGTGGACGATCGCCACGTGCCCCTGGATGACCCCGACAGCAACTATGCCTTGGCCCGGGCCCACTGGTTCACCCCGGCCCCGGCGCCGGTCCAGTGCCTGCCCATGTGGCGCGGCGGCGATCTGCTGGCGGATCGCAACGCCTTCGCGGTGGCCTTCGCGGCCAGCTTCGACTCCGCGCTGGACGTGGTGGTGCTGGGCGTGGGCGAGGACGGCCACGTGGCCTCGGTGTTCCCCGACGATCTGCTCGCGGCCCACGCCAACGGCGCCGTCGCGGCCATCGCGAACGCCCCCAAGCCGCCACCCCAGCGCATCACCCTGACCCTGCCGGTCTTCAACGCGGCGCCATACCTGGCGCTGCTCGCCACCGGCGCGCAGAAGGCCGACGCCATGGCGCGGGCCGCCGCCCGGGATCCGAGCGCGCCCGTGGGCCGGCTGCGGCCCCTGGGGGAGTTCGCCTGGTTCCTCGACCGCCCCGCCGCGCGCGCCGTGGCGCACCCCTGAGCCCGCTCGCGCATCCATCGGCAACCGCCACCCCCCCGGGGGTGCCCTCACCGCCGGCCCCTCCGAGGAGACCATGACCGACCCCCGACCTGACATCGCCGTCGTTGGCCTGGGCGTGATGGGCGCCAGCCTCGCCCGCAACTTCCACAGCCGCGGCCTGACGGTCATCGGCTACAACCGCTCGGCTGACCTGTCCGACCCCTTCTTTGAGCGCTACGGCGACGCGCGGTTCGTGCGCATCGACGCCCTGGACGCCGTGCCCGCCGCCTTCGGCGACCAGCCCGCGCGCATCGTGCTGATGGTCACGGCCGGCAAGGCCGTCGACGCCGTGCTGGACGCCCTGGCGCCCCACCTGCGGCCCGGCGACGTGGTCATCGACGGCGGCAACAGCCACTTCGCCGACACCGAGCGGCGCATGGCCCGCGGCCGCGCCGAGGGCTTCCGCTTCGTGGGCATGGGCGTCAGCGGGGGCGAGCGCGGCGCCCTCGAGGGGCCCAGCATGATGCCGGGCGGCGATCCCGAGGCCTGGCCGCTGATCGAGGCCCTGGTGCGCCCCGCCGCCGCCGTGAGCGACACCGGCCCCTGCGTGACGTGGTGCGGCAGCGGCAGCGCCGGCCACTTCGTGAAGATGGTGCACAACGGCATCGAGTACGGCGACATGCAGCTCATCGCCGAGACCTGGACCCTGCTGTCCGAGGGGCTGCAGTGGGACGCCCCGCGCATCGCCGACACCTTCGCGGCCTGGAACACAGGGGAGCTCGAGAGCTTCCTGGTGGAGATCACCGCCGGCATCGTGGCCACCCGCGATCCGAAGGGCGACGGCCCCCTGGTGGACGCCATCCTCGACGTCGCCGGCCAGAAGGGCACGGGGCGCTGGACCGCGATCTCCGCCACCGAGCTGGGCGTGCCCGTGCCCACCATCAGCGCCGCGGTGGACGCGCGGGCGATGTCGGCCCGCAAGGCCTGGCGGGTGACCGCCGCCGAGCGCGGCCTGGGCGGGCTCGCCACCCAGCCGCTGGCGGGCGTGACCGCCGACGACCTGGCCCGGGCCCTCTACGTGGCCAAGCTCATGAGCTACACCCAGGGCTTCCACCTGCTGGCCGAGGCCAGCGCCGCGCGGGACTACGGCACCGATCTGGCCGCCGTCGCGCGCATCTGGAAGGCCGGGTGCATCATCCGCGCGCGCTTCCTCGACCGGGTCTACGAGGCCTTCCACGGCCAGCCCGACCTGCCGCTGCTGTTCCTGGCGCCGTCCTTCGCCGCCGAGCTCAAGCCGCGCATCGGCGCCCTGCGCACGGTGGTGGCGGCGGCGACCGCGGCGGGCCTGCCCATCCCCGCCCTGTCGGCGTCGCTGGCGTACTTCGACACCATGACCCGCGCCGTGGGCAGCGCCCGGCTGATCCAGGCCCAGCGGGACTGGTTCGGGGCGCACACCTACCGCCGGCAGGATGATCCCGACACCGCCGTGCACAGCGAGTGGGACACCCTGCCCCGCCTCACCTGAGCCGGATCACGGCCCGCCGTCCACCGGCCGGGCGCCCAGCGGGGGCAGGCGCTGGCGGCGGGTCGACCGCGCCGCGCGGCCGGCGTAGACCACCGCCCCCATCAACGCCACCAGCTCGGGGGGCAGCGCCGCCACCGGCCCCCGGGGATCGGCGGTGGCGCGCTTGATGGCCGTGGTCAGCGCGTCGCGGATCAGCCGGGCCCGCACGGCCAGCGGCCCCCCGAACAGCCGCGAGGCCGCGGGATCGTCCACGCTGGCCTCGGCCAGGGTCGCCGGCGACACCAGCACCGCGCCCGCCCGCTCCACCTGCCGCGCCTTCTGCGCCGTGCGCGCCCCGGGGAGCGCCGCGGCCACCTGCACCCGCACGCCGCGCTTCGGCCCCCCGGGCACCAGCGCCCGCAGGTCGGTCGCGGCCAGCACGTCCTCGTGCAGGGGCGCCCAGCGCACGGCCCACTGGATCGCCAGGGCGTCGTGCACCAGCCGCTCCACCGCGGGCCCCACCGGATCGTCGCTCAGGGTGGGCGGCTCGGCCATGGCCGCCGCGATGAGGGGGATGCCCCGCAGATCGGCGTAGAGCCGCGCGCGGGCGGCCTGCGCCGCCTGCACCAGCAGCTGGTCGCGCACGTCGCTGGGGCCGTGGAGGCCGACGCCCCAGGCCCGGGCGCGGCCCGCCTCCGCGTAGGTCAGCCGCGGGCCGTCGATGACCTGCAGGGCGTCGCCCACGGGCTCGACGGTGAAGTGGCGGCGGGGGGGCGCGAGGGCGGCCTCGAACCGGCCCAGGGCGAGCTCGACCCACGGGCGCCGGGCCGACGGGCGGCCGGCCTCGATGCCCAGCAGGCCGTGGTACACGCCATCGATCTCAGGCCCCAGCAGCGCGGGGTCGAGCCGGGCCAGGTGGGCGGCCAGGGTGCCCTGCGCGAGGGCGCGCTCCAGCCGCCGGACGGCCTCGGGGAGGGTCATACAGGCTCAGCCGACCTCGGCGTAGATCTGGCCGATGAGCGCGGCGTCCAGGTTGAAGGCCGCCGCGAGCCAGCTCAGCGTGTGGCTCTCGCTCGCCTGCAGCTGCAGATCGGCGTACGCCAGGGTCGCGGCCATGCGGAAGGTGACCTCGCGCAGGTGGTCGTCGAGGCGCACGGCGACGGTGTCGATGATCTGCTTCAGCCCGGCCTGGCCGTGGGCCGACCGCGCCTGCTTGATGGCGTCGTCGATGAGCGCGGTGGTCATGTCCTTCTCTTCGTAGAAGGGCAGCCGATCCACCAGGTGGCTGAACTCGTTGCGCTCCAAGAGCCCCACCCGCTCGTCGGCGTGCATCACGACCGCCAGGGTGGTGATGATGGCCTCGGCCTGCTCGCGATCGAGGTGCCCGAGGGCCTCGTCGGTCTTCAACTCGTCGGTCAGCTGGTTCCAGTTCATGTCGTCCTTCGCCTCGAGTCAGATCACCGGTGGGGCCACCATACGCGGGGGCCCCGAGCCCGTCGACGGGGTCGTGCGCGGGCGGCCAGGGCGCAGGCGGCCGCGGGCCGCGACCCCCGCGCGCCCCTGCGCCGCTGCGCTCCACTATCGGTCGCCCGGCCTCCTGGTGTAGAAGCGCACGACACGGGAGAGGAGCCCCATGAGCAAGCTGGGCGTGGTCATCATCGGTCTCAACGGCGCGGTCGCCTCCACGATGATCGCAGGCGTGCACCTGATGCTGCAGGGCCACGCCCCGCGGCACGGCATGCTCACCGAGGCCAACGACCAGGGGCCAGGGCTGACCGAGCGGCTCGACCTCGTGCCCCTCGAGGGGCTGGTGTTCGGCGGCTGGGACCTGGACGACGGCGATCTGTACCAGGCCGCCCTGCGCCACAACGTGCTCCACCCGGCGTCGCTGGGGCAGGTGCGCGACGCCCTCGAGGCCATCACCCCGTGGCCCGCCGTGTTCGAGAAGCGCTGGGCGCAGGCGCTGGACGCCACCCACCTGGTGCCCACCTCGGCCCACCGCGCGCAGATCGCCGCCATCACCCAGCACATCGAGGGCTTCAAGGCCGCCCACGGCCTCGACCGGGTGGTGCTGCTGAACCTGGCCAGCACCGAGCGCTACCAGGCCGAGCTGCCCGTGCACGCGTCGCTGGCGGCCTTCGAGGCCGGGCTCGACGCCGATGACGCGGCCATCTCGCCCACCATGCGCTACCTGTACGCGGCCAACGCCCTGGGCATCCCCCACGCCAACTTCACGCCGAGCCTGAGCAACATCCCCGCGCTGGCCGAGCAGGCCGAGGCCTGCGGGGTGCCCTTCGCGGGCATGGACGGCAAGACCGGCCAGACCCTGGTCAAGACCGCCATCGGCGGCATGTTCCGGGTGCGACGCCTGTTCGTCGAGGGCTGGTACTCCACCAACATCCTGGGCAACAACGACGGCCGCGTGCTCGATGAGCCGGGCTCGAACGAGACCAAGGTGCGCTCGAAGTCGTCGGTGCTCGACAGCGTGGTGGGCCACGTGGTGCCCAACCACCAGATCCACATCCACTACTACAAGCCCCGGGGCGACGCGAAAGAGGCCTGGGACAACATCGACATGATCGGCTTCGCCGGCGCGCCGATGCAGATGAAGATCAACTTCCTGTGTCAGGACAGCATCTTGGCGGCGCCGGTGGCCCTCGATCTGGTGCGCCTGCTCGACGTGGGCCAGCGCCGCGGCGAGCGCGGCATCGCCCGGCACCTGTCGCTGTTCTTCAAGAGCCCCCACCACGCCGACGGCGAGGCCCCCGTGCACGACCTGTACGCGCAGGAGCAGCTGTTGATGGACTGGGTCAACGCCCAGGCCTGAGGCCCGGGCCCTGAGCTGAGGCGAGGCTCAGCCGGCGTCGCCGCGGGTCGAGCCCGCGATGAGCACCGCCACCCCCACCGCCCCGACCCACAGGGCCGCCGTCCCGTCGCCGGGGTGAGCGCGGGCCATGACCTCGAGCGGCGTGCGCGCGACCCACCAGCCCACCGCCAGCAGATCCGCCACGGCGAGCGCCGTGATGCCCCAGCCCAGGCGCCCGCCGAGGCCCTGGCCGAAGGCCGCGCTGCCCCCGGCCCGCAGCAGCGCGGGCGTGCCCGCCAGCGCCGTCAGGACGCGGGGCGACAGGCTGTCGGGCGCCCACGGCCCGACCCCCGCCACCACGGGCCACGCCGCGTGCACCAGGGCCGCGGCGCCCCCCACGAACCACGCGGTGGCCGCCCAGCGGCTGCGACCCAGCACCCCCGCCGCCGACACCCACAGCGCCAGCGCCGTGACCCCGGCCACCACCGTCGACGTGCTCACCATGAAGGGGCGCAGGGTGATCAGCCCGCCGCCGTACTGCCCGGGCAGGGCGACGGCGGCCGCCGCGCCGACCCCCAGGGCCAGCAGGGTCAGCCCCTGCCCCAGCGCCAGCAGCCGGCGGGCGCGGGCGCTCACGAGAACAGCGCCAGCACGGCCTCGGGGGGGCGCCCCAGCGCCGCCTTGCCGCCGTGGATCACCACCGGCCGCTCGATGAGCTTCGGCTCGGCGGCCATCGCCGCCAGCAGGGTGTCGCGGTCGGTGACGCCGGTGAGCCCCGCGTCCTTGAAGGCGGCCTCCTTGCTGCGCACCCAGGCGGTGGCCTCGATGCCCAGCTGATCGAGGACGGTGGCGAGCTCAGCCACGGTGGGCGGCGCGTCGAGGTAGCGGCGCACCTCGGGGGTGACGCCCTGGGCCTCCAGCAGCGCCAGGGTCTGCCGGCTCTTGGAGCAGCGGGGGTTGTGCCAGATCACGGTCGACATGGGGCCTCCTCACACAGCGGGTGGGCGCAGGGTGCCGGGCCGGGTGGCGAAAGTCGATGCCCGGGCCGGGGCCGCCCTCGCAGAAACCGACGCCCCGGGGGAATGGCGGGCCGCCCCACCGGTAGAGCAGGACACACCGCCCCTGGAGGCCCCCATGCCACGCGCCCCCCGCCCCGCCCCGCCCGCCCCCGAGGGCACCCTGCTGGGCCTGCCCTTCGACTGGCGCCGGCCCACCCTCGCCCGGGCGCGGGCCCGCCTCTGGCAGCCCGGGGGCCCGCTGCTCACGCCCAAGGTCTTCGGCTGGGGCTACGGGCTCAACCTCGCCCACCCGGCGGGCGTCCCGCTGCTGCTGGCCATCGCGGCGACCGTGACCTTGGCGCTGCTGGCCCGCTGAGCCATGCTGGCGACCGATCCTGGAGCGCTGCCCATGGCCCCCATCCCCGAAGACGAGCTGGCGCAGGCCGTGCGCCGGGGGTACGTGGCGGCCGTGCGCTGGCTGGGCAACGACGCCGAGGCCCAAGAGGCCGCGCAAGAGGCCGCCCGCCGCGCCTGGGCCGCCCGGGATCGCTACGACCCCAGCCGCCCGTTCTACGGCTGGTACTACCGCATCTTGAAGAACCTGTGCCTGAACGAGCGGGCCCGCCGCGCCACCCGGGCGCGCTTCCGCCCGGACAGCGTCCCCCCCGCGCCCGCGGCCGACGCGCTGGTGGGCCGCCAGGCCCGCGAGCAGGCGCTGCAGCGGGCCATCGAGGGGCTGGCCGCCCCGCAGCGCGAGGTGCTGGAGCTGCGGCACTTCCAAGACCTGAGCTACGCCGAGATTGCCGACGCGCTCGGGGTGCCCGAGGGCACGGTGATGAGCCGCCTGTTCCGGGCCCGCGCTGCCCTGCGCGCTGCCCTGGCCCAACACCCCGAGTTCGCCCCCGCTGGAGGCCCCCATGGATGAGCTGGCCCGCCACGAGGTGCTGTGGACCAAGGCCGTGGACGGCGTGCTGACGCCGGCGGAGCAGGCGGAGTGGGCGGCGTGGCAGGCGGCGCACCCCGACGCCGCCGCGGCCCTGGCCCTCGACCTGGGCATCAAGGCCCACACCGACGCCATGGCCGATCGCATCCGCCAGAGCGCGGGGCTGGCGCCGCCCCGGCTCACCGGGGGCGCCGCCCTCACCGCGGGGCTGGGGTTCGCGCTGCTCGCCGCTGGCACCACCGCCCTGCTCGGCTTCGCCGGCTGGACCGTGCTGACCGACGCCACCCTGCCCGCCTGGGTGCGCGGGGCGGCCGTCGCCACCGCGGCCGGCGCGACCCTGCTGTTTGGGCTCACCCTGCGCCAGCGCCTCGCGGCGCCCGACCCCTACCGGGAGATTGACCGATGAGCGACCGATCCCTGATCCGCGCCCGCGCCGATGGCGCCGTCACCGGCTTCCAGCGGAGCATCCTGCTGGTCACCAGCGACGACATCCCCGGCCGCCAGATCACCGGCACCGTGGGCCTGGTGCGCGGCAACGCCGTGCGCGCCCGGCACATCGGCCGCGACGTGCTGGCGGTGTTCAAGAACATCGTGGGGGGCGAGCTGGGCGACTACACCAAGCTGCTGGGCGAGAGCCGCGAGCAGGCCCTGGACCGGCTGGCGGAGCAGGCGGTGGGCCTGGGCGCCGACGCGGTGGTGGCCCTGCGCTTCCAGACCAGCATGGTGATGAACGGCGCCAGCGAGATGCTGGCGTACGGCACCGCGGTCACCCTGGCCCCGCTCGACGGGTAAACGGCTCGCGCGGCCGCGGCAGGTGGGGTTGAATCGACCGGACGGGCGCCGGCGGCGCGCGCCCACCCACCCCCCGGAGGCCGGCCCATGCGATCCCCCCAGTCACTCTGTGTTCTCGCGGCCCTCAGCCTCGCGGTGGGCTGCGATGACGATCCCGCCGCCGAGCCGGCCGCGGTGGACGCCGCCGCCGACGCCCAGGCGCTGGACGCCGGGGCCGCCGACGGCGCGCTCCCCAGCCCCAACGCCTGCACCGGCGAGGGCACCCCCGCCGCCACCGCCCGCTGCCGCGCGCCCACCCTGCCCGCCGCCCACTACGTCGCCCAGGCCGAGCTGTACTTCGACACCCTGGACGCCCGCCAGCCGGTGGATCGGGTGCCCACCTACGCCGACGACGTGGCCCGCTGGGAGTGGCCGCCGTGGCTGCTGCTCACGGGCTACGGCCGCGACGACATGATCGCCACCGGGGTCGCCCTGCGGGATCTGGACCCCTCGACGGTGCCCGAGCGCGACTGCCGCTTCTTCGACACCGAGCCTTTCGCCCGCTGCGTGGTGACCTTCGAGTACGAGGGCGGCCTGTGCCCCATCTACGAGGAGTTCGTCTTCAATGACGCGGGCGAGATGACCTTCATCGAGGCTTGGTCCGTGCAGCCCGGCGACGCCCCCGCCGGCTGGGCCGACGACCCGTGGGGCGAGGGCGACGCCTTCCCGCGGCTGTCCACCCGCGTGCCGGGCCTGGGCACCCCGGTGGGCACGGTGGATCTCGACGCGCCCTGGGCCCTCGCCGCCGCCGAGGCCGATCCCGACGTGGCCGATCTCTTCGCCCGCGCGGCCAACTGGCGGCTGGCCTGGGCCCGCGAGTACGGGGCCGCCGATCCCAACTTCTTCGCCATCGGCTGCGGCTGGCCCATCGACGCCCCCACGCCCGACCCCTGACCCCCCGCCCCGGGCCCCAGACAAAGGCGGTGGTGCGGCCGCCCCCCGCGGGTCAGAATGCGGCGACCGAGCCCCCCCGGAGGACCCATGACCGCCTTCCACACGCCCCTCTCCCGCCGCCTGGGCCTGCGCTACCCCATCGTGGCCGCGCCCATGTTCATCATCTCGAACAAAGAGATGCTGCTGGCCTGCGCCGAGGCGGGGATCATGGGCGCCATGCCGTCCCTCAACGCCCGCACGCCCGAGGCGCTGCGCGCCGATCTCGAGTGGCTGCGCGCCAAGACCGACAAGCCCTTCGCCATCAACATGACCATCGGCCTCACCCCGCCCAAGCGCCTGATCGCCGACGTCGCGCTGCTGGAGGAGTTCGAGGTGCCGGTCTGGATCACCAGCTACGGCAACCCCACCGAGTACGTGCAGCGCGCCCACGCCAAGGGCGCCACGGTGTTCCACGACGTCATCAACCTGCGCCACGCCCAGAAGGCGGCCGCGGCGGGCGTCGACGCCATCATCGGCGTGGGCGCGGGCGCCGGCGGCCACGCGGGCCGCATCACGCCCTTCGCCCTCATCCCCTACCTGCGCGAGCACCTGTCCGTGCCCGTCATCGCCGCGGGCGCCATCAGCACCGGCCGCCAGATCGCCGCCAGCTTCGCCCTGGGCGCCGAGCTCGCCTACATGGGCACCCGCTTCATCACCTCGACGGAGTGCGGCGCGCAGGCCGAGTACAAGCAGATGGTGGTGGACGCCACGCCCGAGGACATCGTCTACACCGACCAGGTGAGCGGCGTGCACGCCAACTTCCTCAAGGCGAGCCTGCCGGACGGCGGCGAGCCCACGCAGGACGCCAAGCGCTGGAAGGACATCTGGAGCGCCGGCCACGGCGTCGCCGAGATCACCGAGGTGCTCAGCATCGAGCGCATCGTCGACGACATCGTGCGCGAGTATCACGACGCCGTGGCCGCGCTGCCCCGGTGACGCCCCTTGGATGATCTGTTCGACTGGCGCCGCAAGCGGGCCCTCGACGCCGAGGCGCCTCTGGCGGCCCGCATGCGCCCCCGCACCCTCGACGAGTACGTCGGCCAGGCCGCCATCGTGGGCCCCGGCCGGCTGCTGCGCCGCGCCATCCAGGCCGACCAGCTCGGCTCGCTGATCTTCTACGGCCCCCCGGGCACCGGCAAGACCACCCTGGCGCGGGTCATCGCCAACACCACCAAGGCCGAGTTCATCGCGCTGAACGCCGTGCTCAGCGGCGTGAAGGACATCCGCGAGGCCGTGCAGCGCGCCCAGCACCTGCGCGGCGAGCGCGGCCGGCGGTCGATCCTGTTCATCGACGAGGTGCACCGCTTCAACAAGTCGCAGCAGGACGCGCTGCTGCCCTGGGTCGAGAACGGCACCGTGATCCTGGTGGGGGCCACCACCGAGAACAGCGACGGCGAGGTCCTGATCGCCACCATCCAGTTCACCGGGTTCACCGAGGCGCCGCCGGCCGGCCAGTATGGCGGGGGCGACGTGAACATCTTCATCCAGGTGCAGGCCGGCGGCGAGCAGCTGCGCCCGATGGGGCCTGATCAGACGGTCACCGTCACCGAGACAGGGGGAAGTATCCGGGTCACGCTGGATCCCTCCACGGTGCCTGCGGCGGGCTTCATCCAGTGCGGCTGAGCCGGCCCTGAGCGCCCGGCGCCCCGCGGCGCCCGCTCACCCCCACCTTGCCCACCCCCTCGTGGGCGTCGGTGGTACGCTGCCCCTGCCCAAGCCGCTGGGGGAGCCCATGCCTGACGTCAGCCTGCCGAACGCGCAGCCGCCGCAGTTTCCCGACGAGTGCCTGCTGTGCGGGCGCGCGCACCCCGGGGACCAGGTCGCGTTCAGCGCCCGGTTCAACGGCATGGCGCCGCTGAAGGGCGACGTCTTGCAGCGGTTTCAGGCCACAGCCCCGGCCTGCGCCGGCTGTCGCCGTGGGCTGGTGCGGTCGCGCTGGGTGGGCAAGTCCGCGGTCGGCCTCGGGCTGCTGGTGTCCATCGGGCTGATCCTGGCAGCGCTCCAGCTGCGCTGGGTGGCGCTCGATGGCTGGCGGGGCTACGTCGCGTTCGCCGCGATGCTCATCGTGCCCTACGCCCTGGCGCAGCGGGCCTACACCGCGGCCTTCGACTTCGCGCCGTGGTCCGACCGGGTCGTGTACTCGTTTCGGGATCGGGGCTACGCCGAGCGCTTCGCGGCGCTGAATGACACCCAGGCGCCCTGACGGGGGCGCCGGCAGGCGAGGGGGGACCATGGAGCGGCTCGACAGCGTGCTGAGCGACGCGGCCTTCGCGGCCCTGCGGGCGCAGGTCGAGGGCTTCGGGCCCTACCGCACCTATGTCGCGGCCCAGCAGCAGCAGGGGCTGGGCAAGGGCCTGGTGCGGCGCCACGACGCGCTGATGAACCACATGATCCGCGGGGGGATGGGCGAGGGCCTCGAGGCGCTGGCCGCGCGGGTGAACCTGTTCCGCGGCACGTACGCCGAGGCGCAGGCCCTGCGGGTGCCGGGGGGCGAGGCGCTGTTCACGCACCCGGCGTTCCTGGCGGCCGCCGAGCGGATCTCGGGCCGGCCCGTGGTGCGGCCAAGCATGCTCTACGCCAACGTGCTGGTGCCGGGGCAGGTGCTGCCCATCCACACCGACACGCCCGCCTTCGGGGCGCTCGACCAGAGCACCACGCCGGAGTGGCTGCTGGTGTGCATGGGGCACTCTGGCCTGTTCGAGCCGTGGCGCACGCCGACGGTGGGCGTGGTGACGTTCCTCACCGACAGCCCCGGGGGCGCCTTCGTCGCCTTCCCCGACGGGCCCGAGGGGGCCGCGACGCACACCGCCCCCATGGCCAACACCGCGGTGATGCTGGACCCCGAGCTTGTCTTTCACGGGGTGGCCCGGGTGGGCGGGCCGGACGCGCCGGTGCCGCCGAGCGCGCCCGGCACCTGGATCGAGCACACGGCGGGGGACCGCTGGACCCTGCGGGCGAAGGGCGAGGCGGTGGCCGAGTACCGCTGGGACGCGCTGCGGGTGTCGTTCCAGTGGAAGGCGAAGTGCCTGCCCGCCGACGGGGACGCGCCCCCCACGCTGACCCGCGCCGAGGCCGAGGCGCGGCTCATCGAGGATCTGCGGGCTCGGGGGGTCGTGGGCGACGCGCTGCCCAACGAGACCCAGCTCGCGGTGCTGATGATCCAGACCTATGTGCGCTTCCCGTCGGCTGGGCTCGCCTGACCGCCGCCGCGAGAGGAGACCCGATGGCCGATCCGCTTGAGCTCACCGACGCGCAGCTCGCCGAGCTCACCGCCGACCTGCGCGCCCTGCACCGCGAGCTGACCGTCGCCCTGGCGAGCGCGGCGGGCGCCGTCGCCACGGTGGATCTCGACCAGCCCATCGGTCGGCTGTCGCGCATGGACCAGCTGCAGGCGCAGCAGCTGGCCAAGGCCACCCGGCACCGGCACCAGATGCGGCTCAACCAGGTGGA
>JAUHVS010000808.1 GCA_030424955.1 bacterium
GGCGCTGACCGCGGCCGGGGGGGTGGGGGCGTCACAGGCGGCGGCCCACAGGCCGATGGCGAGCGCGCCCATCAGCGCGCGGGCCGGGGCGCTCAAAACCGCCACTCCGCGTGCAGGCGGGCGGTCCACCACCCGGCCAGATCGGGGTCATCGTCGCAGGTCTCGGCGCCGTCGACGGTCACGCAGGCGTCCAGCGGGATCAGCTGGCCCAGGGTGGCCGCGGGCCCCAGCCACAAGAACCGGTTGACCTGCCACAGCGCCTGCACCGTCACGCCCAGGTGCACGCCCAGGGTGCTGGCCTCGGTCTCCACCCCCTGCAGGGTGCGGGTGTTCTGCTGCCGGTACAGGCCCAGCAGCGGGCCGGCCGCCACGTCCAGATCGGCGGTGGGCCGGGCGTGCAGCAGGGGCACCAGATCGCCGGCCAGCAGCCAGCCCTGGCCGCCACCGCCCACGACCTCTTCGCCCTCGGCGTCCTCGCCGCGCAGCAGATCCTGGTTGACCCGCTGCGCCGTGAAGCGGGCGCCCACCGAGATGCGCTCGGTGAGCTGCCAGCCCGCCTCGGCGCCCAGCAGCCAGCCCCACGCCAGATCGTCGCCGTCGCCGGGCTCGCCCAGGCCGCCGTGCAGCGCCAGCCGCAGGCCCATGGGCTGCGCCGCCGACGACGCCATGGCCTCGGCAGGCGCCTTGCCGGCCAGCCGCGCCAGGAAGCCGTCCATGGCCGCGTTGAACTCGGCGGGGCAGTCGAGCTGCACCGAGTGGCCGCAGCCGGCCAGGGTCACCAGCTCGCTGCCGGCGATGCCGGCCTGGCCGCTCGCCATCACGCTGCGGCTCGTGCCGCCGTGCAGGAACGGGTTGGGGATCAGCCGGTCCATGTCGCCGTGGATGATGATCGTGGGCACCTGCACGCCGTCGAGGCTGGTGCGCACGAAGTCGTTGGCGGCCAGCCCGTGGATCGCCTTCACCTGGGCGTAGGCGTAGGCCTTGAAGTCGGGGGCCTTGGCCAGCCGCACCCGCTCCTCGATGAGCCACAGCAGCTCGTCGCGCCAGCGGGCGAAGTTGGCCCGGCGCACCGAGCCCCAGATGGCGGCCTCGTCGGCCGAGGCGATGAGCGCGACGGTCATCACGTCGCGGAACCACTGCTGCTCGCGGGGCCCGAAGCGCTCGAAGCCTGCGGGGGCGGCCAGCACCAGCGCCTTGGGCCAGTCGGGGAAGCGGATGGCCAGGGACAGGGCCATCTGGCCGCCCATGCTGTGCCCCACCAGGATCGGCGCCTCGACGCCGCGGTCGGCCAGCAGCAGGCGCAGCACGTCGCCCATGGCCTCCATGGTGTAGCTGAAGGGCGCGGGCTTGTCGGAGCGCCCGAAGCCCAGCATGTCGGCGGCGATCACCCGGTAGCCCTGGGCCGCGTAGCGGTCGAGCTGGGGGCGCCAGAACTTCAGGTACGAGCCGAGCCCGTGGATGAACACCACGGTCTGCGCGCCCTTGGGGTTGAGCTCCACGTAGCGCAGCTGCGCCGGGCGCTGCAGGCCGTGCACGCCCGCGGGCACGGTGAAGCTGTGCACCGGCCAGTCGGCGCCGTCGGGGCCGGCGTAGGGCAGGGCGTCGAAGCGCAGGGCGGGCTGCTGCACGAAGCTCGGCGTACAGGCGGTGAGGCTGGCGGCGAGGGCCAGCAGGCAGCCGAGGGTCAGGCCGTTGAGCGGCCGCTGGGTGAGGGTCTTCATGGCGCGCATCCCCCTCAAAACCCGTACCAGGTGAACGTGGTGAAGGCCGCCCACGGATCTTCGGTGACCTGCGGGTTGTCGTCGTAGAAGTCGCCGCGGAACAGGTAGCCCACGTGCAGGCCCACGCTCAGCAGGTAGCGGAAGCTGTACTCGAGCTCGGCGTTGATCTCGACGCCCAGGTGGCGGCCGCGATCCACCAGGATCTCGTCGGTGTCGCGGTCGCGGACGGCGGTGTCGGCGGTGGCCTGACCCCACGCCCCGCCCACCTTCAGGTGGAGCCGGTCGGGGATCAGGTCGTGCTGGGCGGTGGCGATGGCCGTCGCCAGCCCATAGCCCTGGTTGCCGATGTCGGTGACGGCGCCGGTGTAGTTGCTGACCGTGCGGATGAAGGGCATCAGCAGCAGGGTCTTGTGGTTGAACCACACCGCGCCGGGCAGGCCGTAGTAGTTCAGGGTCCACGGGCCGCTGTGGCTGGCGTCCGTCGGATCGTCGTCGCCGGTGGTGTACATGCCCTCGAGGGTGAGGATGTCGCCGGCGGTCTTGCCCCAGTGGTAGCTGACCTCGAGATCGGCGGCGAGCCCGCTGATGTCGAGCCGGTACAGGCTCTCGTCGAGGGGCTCGTCGGCCTCGCCCACCTCGGGCCGGCCCGCGGCGTTGTTGTACTGGCCCGTGTTGAACATCACGAAGCCCGAGGCCGCCCAGCGGCTCGTGTTGTAGTGCAGGTTGTGGTGGAAGTGGGCGCCCAGGTAGTGCACGGCGCCGGTGGGGTTCTGGATGACCGACGGGCGGGTGCCGACGAAGGCCATGCCGGGGCCGCGGGGCACGGCGGTGAAGCTCTGCGAGCGCCCGCGGGTGTCGTCGGCCAGGTACCAGTAGCTCAGGCCGATGACCGTCTCGGGCTGGGGCCGCCAGGCGTAGTCGGCGGTGAACAGCCGGGCGTAGAAGAAGCTGGGATCGCGCTCGGTGGCCCGCAGGGGCTGGGCGCCGCCCAGTGGGATGAAGCTGAGCTTGCCCAG
>JAUHVS010000809.1 GCA_030424955.1 bacterium
CCTTGGTCCACAGGTCGAGCTGCAGGCGCATGCCGCGGCTGGTGTCGTCGAGGTACACCGACCACTCGTCGCGCTGGCGCTCTTGCCAGGTGAACTGGCCGTCGCGGCCGGCGTCCTCGATCCAGGCGCCGCCGCGCTGCGTGAAGGTGCTCTTGTGGTGGCCGTTGACGGTGCAGCGCACCTCGCGGGCCTCGGGGCCCTTCACGCGGGCCGCCGCCACGCTGGCGGTCGCCAGGCTGCCCACCACGGTCATCAGGCCCAACAGCAGGGTGTTCATGCGCGCCATGTCGTCTCTCCGTCTCGTGAGGGCCGCCAGGCCCGGGGTCGGTGTGCAGTCCAAGCGACCGCAGGGGGTATGTCTGGGGTACGCAGGGCCGGCGTCGGGCCCCTCACGGGGGGATCGTTTTCTTCGGCGCGACGCGCCACCACCCAGCGCGCTTGACGGCGCCGGGCCCGCTGGCGTCGGCTACGGGCCTGACCGGGGAGGTGGCGATGGCGCGCAGGCTGTACGCGTTGGGGTGGGCGGGGCTGCTGTGCGCCGCGCTGTGGGGCTGCGACGACGGTGAGGCGGGGTCAGGCGGCGCGCTCGACGCCGCGGCTCAGGCGGACGCCGCAGCCGGTGGGCGGGACGGTGGGCTCGCGGACGCCGGCGCCAGCGACGCAGGCGCCATGGACCTGGGGCCGGACGCCCACCCCGACGCCGAGCCGGACGCCACGGCCGACGCGGCGGCCCCCCTGCCCTTCGAGCCGTGGCTGCCCGACGGGCCGCGGCCGGCCGATGAGCGGCTGTGCCCGGCGAGCGCCGATCCCGCCGCGGCGCCCGATCCGGTGTTCATCGAGTGCGCGCTGGACGGCGGGCGCTTCGCCGCGCCGGCGGCGCCCACCGACCGGCTGCGGGTGCTGGCTTACAACATCGAGCGGGGCTTCGACGTGGACGCTCAGCTCGCCCGGCTGCTGGCCGACGACGGGCCGCGGCCCGACGTGGTGCTGCTCACCGAGGCCGACCGGGGCTGCGCGCGCACCGGCGGGCGGCACATCACGGCGGAGTACGCCGAGGCCCTGGGCATGGACTTCGCCTACGCCACCGAGTTCGTGGAGCTCACGGCCGACAACGTGGCGCGCTGCGAGCACGGCAACGCGGTGCTGAGCCGCTACCCGCTGGGCAACGTGCGGGCCCTGCGCCACGCCAGCCAAGAGGTGTGGTTCGGCCGCGACGAGAACCGGCTGGGGGGCCGGGTGGCGGTGGTGGCCGACGTGCAGGTGGCCCCCGGGCGGCTGGTGCGGGTGTACGCGCTGCACCTGGAGAGCCCCCTGGATCAGCGGGTGCGCGGCGCGCAGGCGGCCGAGGTCGCCGCCGAGGCGCCCACCGACCGGCCGGTGGTGGCGGGCGGGGATCTGAACAGCGGCGTGTATATCGGCGACCTGCGGCGCGGGCGGCCGCCCGAGGCCGTCGTCGATCTGACCGCGGCGGCCTTCCTGCAGGCCGGCTTCGTGGACGCCCACGCCGGGCTGCCCGTGGCCGAGCGCATCACCCACGGCGGCTCGTTCCCGCTGATCCTCGACCTGCTCTTCGTGCGGGGGCTGTCGGTGTCGGACGCGACCGTCGGCGACGCCACCTGGGACGGGCTGAGCGATCACCAGCCGGTGTGGGCTGAGGTGGCGCTGCCGGCTGCGCCCTGAGCCACGGTCGGCGGTGGCCCCGGCTCGGCATGGCCCCCCGCTTGCCTCCCACCGGGCGCGCCGCCATGCTGCGCGCAGCGGGCGGATCGCCCGCCCCTCTCACCTACAGGTGTCCCATGCGTCGACTTGTCTCGGTGTCTCTCTGCCTCGCCGCGCTGTGCACGCTGTGCGCGTCGCCGGCCCTGGCCCTCAACCCCAGCCGCACCTATCGGCAGACGCCCGAGGCGCTTGGGCTGTCGTTCAAGGCGGTCGACGTCAAGACCAACGACGGGAAGGCCACGCTCAAGGTCTGGGACATCCAGGCCAAGACCAAGACCACGCGCCTCGTGCTCATCGCCCACAACGGCGAGGGCAACATGGCCGACGCCCTGCGCCGCGCCGCCCCCCTGGCGGCGGACGCCAACGTGGTGCTGTTCGACTACCGCGGGTTCGGGCAGAGCAGCGAGTTCGACATCGACAAGAACATGATGATCTACCCGCACTTCCAGGACGACCTGGACACCATGATCGACTACTGCCGCAAGCAGCACGTGGCACAGTTCAGCCTGTACGGCTACGGCATCGGCGCGGGCCTGGCCCTGGGCATGGGCTACGGCCGCCCCGAGATCAAGGCGATCATCGCCGACACGCCGTTCTTGTCGATGGAGGACCTGGAGTCGCGCATGAGCGGGTGGGACAGCCCCATGGAGGTGCCCTTCGCCGGCTATGAGAAGCGCTACGAGCCCGCCACCACGGTGACCGGCGCGCCCGGCAAGCACCTGACCCGCGTGGGGCTGATCGTGGGCAGCGGGGATCGCCTGTTCAAGGCGGCCGACTACGAGGGGCTGCGCAAGGCCGCCGGCAAGCTTGGCGCCCCGATCATCGCCCCCGTGTTCTCGGTGAAGACCGCCAAGGGCCAGGACGCCTTCGCCGCCGGCGGCGCGGCCTACCTCAAGCAGCTCAAGGGCTGGCTGCCGAAGTAGGGCCTGCAACCCGAGTCCGCCGCCGCCGCGGGGCCTCGCCTTGGGCCCGTCAGGCCACTCGCCGCCGCCGGCGCCGCAGGCCCCACA
>JAUHVS010000810.1 GCA_030424955.1 bacterium
GCCGCTCGCGCCGCCCGTCGCGGCGGTGGCCGTCCCCGCGCCGCTGCCAACACCGGCGCCGATCGCTTCGGCTGGCACGCCGGCCCAGCCCTTCAACGCGACGGTCGATGCCCTCGCCGCGGGGGACGACGACGACGACTCGGTCATGTCGTCGGTGGGCAATGGGCCAGCGCCGATGTTCGGGCTGAAGGCGGCCAGTGGACCGGTCGATGAGCCGACCATGTTGGAGCTGGAGGACGACGAGCTCGAAGAGGTCGAACCCTCACGGCTGGTCCCCATCCCGCACTTCGATGATGACCCCCCACGTGCCCACCCCAAGTCGACGCTGTTCGGTGCCCCTGGCGCCGTCCCCGCGCGGGGCGGGCTGCCCACGCCCGCGCCTGGGATCGGGGCGCGGGCGCCGCAGCCCGCGGTCCCCGCTCCAGCGGCTACGCCGCAGGCAGTGGCGCCACGGCCTGCGCCGGCCGTGGCGGCCCGGCGGCCGACCATGGCGGGGCCGCCGCAGCCCATGGCGGCCGCGGCCCCCATGATCGCGCCGAGGGCGGCGGCGCCGGCTGCGCGGCCGACGGAGCTGGTGGCGCCTGGCCGCAAGAAGGGGGGGGGCCGAAAGTGGGTGCTCCTGCTGGTGGGCCTGCTGATCGCGGGCGGTGGGGCGGCGGCGGTCGTGCTGCTGGATCCGTTCGGCCGCTCAGCGACCCCTGAGGTCGTCGCTGGGCCGCCGTCGCTGAGCGTGACGAGCGATCCATCGCCCATCGAGATCTTTGACCAGGGCCGGTTCGTGGGTGAGACGCCCATCCAGTTCGACGTGCCCGCGGACACGAAAGAGCACGTCCTTCAGCTCGTTTCCGGCGCCAACACGTTCAAGCTGACGGTGCCGGCCACCGCTGCACCTGCGGGGCTCTACATCAAGCTCCCCGCAGAGCGTGGGCCGGTGGGGTATGCGCGGCTGGAGGGTCCAGCCGGCGCCCCGGTGACCTTGGGCGGGCAGGCGCTGGGTGCGCTGCCCCTGACGGTCGTGGGGTCGCCCGGCGTCGCCCTCGACCTCAAGGTCGACGTTGGGGGCGCGCCCGTGGCTGTCGCTGCCACACCGACCGAGGCTGGGGCCCGGGTTGAGGTCAAGGCGCCCTGAGCGGTCCCGCGCGGTCCGAGGACCGCTTGCGTGTCAGGTCAGGGAGCACAACCGCCCGAAAATCGTGGCAAACTGGATCACGGTGGGCGCGTTGACTTGCCGCCGAGCCTATGTTGGAATTCGCACGGCGTCGGGCCGTGCCCGGGGAGGATGACGATGAAGCAGATCGCACGCCGCGTGGGGCTGTGCCTCGCGTTTGCGCTCGCGCTCCCGACGACTGCCGTTGCGGGCGCGCTCGAGGAGGCCCGCGGCATGGTAGAGGAAGGCCGCGACCTCCTCGCCAAGGCCGAGAAGGCCCGGGGCGCGAAGCGGGGTGAGGCCTACGCTCAAGGTCTCAAGAAGTACGCGCAGGCGTACATCGTCATTACCAACCAGAAGCTGCGGAACGACGCGCCGGACCTCGTCACCGAGATCGGCGAGCAGATCGCGAAGGCGAACCGCGCGCCCGAGGTGGTCGCGATGCGCGAACAGCTCATCGCCGAGGCGATCGAGTCGTCGGCGGCCGGCAACATGGAGAAGGCGTGGGACACGCTGGCGCGGCTTCGCGACCTCGACCCCCGCGAATGGACCGTGGACTACGCGCTCACTGTGGTGGGCGAGCGAATGGGAGGCGGCTGATGCGCAGCGTTCTGCTTGGGCTCGTGGCGACGCTGGGCTTGATCGGCTGCGGCGGCGGCCCGATCGCGATCATGGGCCGCGTGGTGGACCACCAGGGGACGCCCGTTCAGAAGGCCGAGGTCGTGACGGAGCCTCAGACCGACCTGGTCGTGACAAACTCGGGCGGCTACTTCGTGCTCCGCCAGAAGATTAATGAGCGTGGTGAGACCGAAGCGATCCCTCAGGGCGTATATCGCATTCACGTACGGAAGTTTGGGTTCGAGGATCTGAACTTCCAGGTGAAGGCCGAGGGCGGTCCGGTGAAGGTCACAGACCTGATGATGAAGCCGAGGACGCCCGACATCGGCGAGGCAGCGCCGGAGGTCCTCAAGGAAGAGGAGCGCACCCAAGGTGACACCTCCGTGCCCACGATCGGAATCTGATGACGGCCTCGCGAATGACGCGCAGGGCCGGTGAGGGACGCGCGATGATGCCACTGCAGCGGCTCGGCTGGATGGTCTTTGGGGTGCTCGCTCTTGCTGCGTGCGAGAAGGAGCAGCCCCCGGCGCCGCAGGCGCAAGAGGTCATCCTGAACGTACGTACGGTCGATCTGGCGAACCAGCCAGTCGAGATGGTGCGCTTCTACATCAACGGGAAGAAGTTCGGCATCACCGACCAGGACGGCTCCTTCAAGGGCCGATTCCCGGCGAAGAACGGCGACACGTTGTCCTTCAACGTCGAGCCCCCGCAGGGCTACTCGGTGCCGCCCAACGTCGACCAGAGCGAGTGGACCTTCACCGTCGCCTACCCAGCAAACGGCCAGTCCTTGCAGATCGACTTCAGCGCGACCCTGCAGCGGCCCGAGAAGGACTACCTGTTCATGGTGAGCACCGCCGAGGCGGGGCAGCCGGTTGTGGTGAACGCCAAGCGGGTAGGGAAGACCGGACCCAACGGCCTGCCGGTCGTCCAGGTTGATAATACCATCCCCGTTGATGTCTTCAA
>JAUHVS010000811.1 GCA_030424955.1 bacterium
CATCCGGTTGTTCCGGAATGACCGGCTGGTCAAGGGCATCGACAAGCTGAGTCAGGCGGCGACGGTCGATCCGACGAACGACAAGGCGCTCTTCTACGAGGGTATGCTGCGCTACCAGAAGCTGGGTGAGCTGCCAAAGGGTGAGGCGCTCCTGCGCAAGGCCATTGAGCTCAACGGCAAGGTGTCGGACTACCACTATCATCTGGGCACGGTGCTGGCCGCACAGGACAAGAACCCCGAGGCGGTGGCGGCGTTTGATCAGTGTCTGGAGTTGACGCCGAAGCATGGCGAGGCACACTTCCGCCGCGCGCTCGCCCTCGAGGCTCAGAGCCGCTTCGACGACGCGCAGGCGGCGTACCAAGAGGCCATCAAGAACAGCCCCATGCTGGCCGAGGCGTATTACGCGCTGGGCATGCTGTACTTCCGCTTTGAGAAGTACGCGCACGCGCTGCAGGTGCTCAAGAACGGCGCGGGGAACGCGCCCGCGTATGCGCCCAACTACAAGGCGATGGGCCAAGTCTACCAGCGTCAGAAGCGGTTCGATGATGCGATCGCTCGCTTCGAGAAGTCGCTGACGCTTGATCCCGGGGATGCGGCGACGCAGTTCAACCTGGGCATGGCCTATGAGGCCAATGGGGACCCCGAGAAGGCGCTGGAGCACCTCAAGCGCTACCTCGTCCAGAAGTCCACCAATGAAGACACCCTGCGGGTTCAGACGGTGCGCGACGTGATCGCGCGTCTTGAGGCGCGGGGCGCTCCTTGATGGCAGGACCCGAGTCGATGTTGCTCGGGTCACCGGCTCAATTGTGGGCCGCGAAAAACGCATGTTATAAATTCGTCAGCGGCCCCGTGGGGTCTTGTGTGACGTGGGCGCGGCAGCGCGCACGGCGCGCGAGGCCCTCAGGGTCTGGTCCAATCTCGAGCACTTTCAGACGAGGCAGCGTTCATGTCCGAGCGTAGGCGCGAGCTCTTTGAAGCGGTCATCCAGGATCCCAGCGACCGCGAGTCGAGCGACGCCCTAGAGCAGTTGCTGCTCGAGGGTGAAGAGTGGGCGGATCTGGCGAACCTGCACCTCCACCTCGCTGAGCACGCGTCGGATGCGGCGGAGGCGTCGTCGCGTCTGCGCCGCGCGGCTGACCTGCACGAGCACCAGCTCGCCGCGCCTGCGCGGGCCGTGGAGCTGCTCGGGGCATCCCTCGAGGGCGACAGCTCGGACGGCCTTGAGACCTTGGGGCGGATGCGCGGCCTGCTGATCGGGCTCGAGGCCTGGGAGGACTACCTGCAGGTCGGTGAGGCGGAGGCCGAACGGACCGAGGATGGCCAGGCTCGCGCGCAGCTGCTGTTTGAGATGGGGGGCGTGCTGGAGCGGGAGGTGGGCGACGCCGAACGTGCGGTGATCTGCTACCAGGCGGCCATGCAGAGCGATCCGGACGCGCTCTCGGCGAACCACGCGGCCCAGCGCATCTGCCGCGCGGCCGGCGCGCACGAGATGTTGGCTCAGCTGCTGGACTTCGAGCTTGAGCGCACGACCGATGCTGATCGTCGAGCGATCATCCTGGCTGAGCTGGGGCAGCTCCTGCTGGGCCCGCTGGCTCAGCCCGAGATGGCTCAGGTGGCCTTCGAGAGCCTGCTCGAGCTGCGTCCTGACGACTCGGATGCTCAGGCCGCGCTGGCCAGCTTGGCTGGCACGAGCGGGTCAGAGGCCGAGGCGGACGTGACGCTCAACCCTGAGGTGACGGTGGCGGAGGCGGCCGGCGAGGCTGAGGCCGATCCGGTCGACAGCGCAGGGGCTGATCAGGCCGAAGACGCGGGCGCCGATGAGGGGGCCGCCGAGGCTGAAGCCGAGGTGCCCGATGAGGGCGCGGACGCTGCGGCCGAGCCGGCGTCGGCTGATGACGCTGCGGAGGCGGCGCCCGCGCCCGAGGACGTGGCCGCCGCGCCGGCTGCCGTTGAGGCCCCGGCCGAGGTGGCCGAGCAGATCGAAGCGCTCCGGGCGGAGGCGGCTGAGGCTGACTTTGAGGCCCAGCTTGCGCTGCTGATCCAGGCAGCGGCCGTCTCGCGGGACGCGGGTGGGGTCGGGCCCCTCAGCGAGATCTACCTTGAGGCGGTTCAGCTCGCGCCCACGGACGTGACCCTCTACTGGAAGGTCGGCGCGACCCTGGCCGACGCCCCCGAGGCGGCGCGTGCGGCCATCGCGGCTGGACTTGAGGCCGCGGCCGGCGCGGCGGAGCCCGAAGATCAGGCCGCCCTCGAGGCGCACCACCTGCTGTTCATGGCCGCCGCCATGGGCGATGCCCGCGGGGTGGACTTCAAGCTGCGGGATCTGGCGCGCAAGTCGGGGGACCCCGCGGTCGTGGACTGGCAGATTCAGCGCCTCATCGAGACCGACAAGTGGCGCAACATTCAGCAGCTCATCGCTGAGCGCGTGGGCGGTGGCCCAGCGGAGGCGCGGACGGCCGCGCTTCGCGAGATGGCGGAGTTGGCCGAGGCGCGCGCAGGCGACATCGGCAAGGCGGCTGATTTCTGGCGGCAGGTCCATCAGACGGATCGCGAGGATGCTGAGGCCCGCGAGGCCCTCGTCCGCCTGTACCCGCTGGTCGAGAAGTGGAAGGAGTACGCGGACGTCCTGGCGCTTGAGGTCGCGGCGATCGATCCCGCCGACACTGAGGCCAAGATCGCCGGGCTGCAGCAGCTCATCGGAGTGCACACCGAGCACCTGCGCGCTGA
>JAUHVS010000812.1 GCA_030424955.1 bacterium
CTGGCCCGGCTGGGCAATCCGGAGCGCCAGCTGCCGCCGGTTTTCCACGTGGCCGGCACCAACGGCAAAGGCTCCACCTGCGCCTTCCTGCGCGCCATGCTGGAAGCGCAAGGCCTGACCGTCCACGTCGCCACCAAGCCGCACCTCGTCCGCTATAACGAGCGTATCCGGGTGAGCGGCGCGCTGATTTCAGACGCCATGCTGGCCAGCCTGTGCCAGGGCGACCTGGTGTCGAAGACCCGCTACCGGGTGCCGGTGGGCGCGCACGTGTGGGAGGTGGACGTGTTCGACGGCCTCAACGCGGGCCTGGTCATCGCTGAGGTCGAGCTGGCCGACGAGGCCGAGGCCTTCGCGCGGCCCGACTGGGCGGGCGCGGAGGTCAGCGACGACGTGCGGTTCTTCAACGCCTACCTGGCGCGGCACCCCTACACCACCTGGCCCGCCGAGGGGTGAGCCGGGGCCGGGCGTGGGGCGGTCAGCCTGGGCGGCGGGCGTCCGCGAAGGCTCGAGCGCGCACGGCGGCCAGGCGATCCGCCAGCCGCACGCTGACGCGGGTGGCGATCCAGTCCAGCCACACCGAGGCCCCGATGGGGATGACGCTGCGGCCGCGGTCCATGGCCTTGAGGGTGCGCCGGGCGCAGACCTCGGGGCTGATGGGCCGCACGGGCAGCCGCTCGATGCGGGCGGTGAGCACCGCCGGGTCCAGGCTGACCATCGGCGTGCGGTCCATGATGCCGGTGCCAATATAGCCGGGGCACACCGCGTGCACCTGCACGCCCAGCGGCGCGGCCTCGGCCCGCAGCGAGCGGCTCAGCGCGACCACGGCGGCCTTCACCGTGGCGTAGGGCGTCATGCCCGGGCGGGGGGCCAGGCCCGCGCCCGAGGCGATGTTCACGATGTGCCCGCTCCCCTGGCGCACCAGGTGCGGGTAGGCGGCCTGCACCCCGTTGATCACCCCCCACAGGTTGACGTCCACCACCGGCCGCCAGTGGGCCAGCGACAGGTCGCGCACCGCGCCCGCCAGCCCGACCCCAGCGTTGTTGAACAGGTAGTCGAGGCGGCCCTCGGTGGCGAGCACGCGGTCGATGGCCGCCGCGAAGGCCGCGCCGTCGGTGACGTCGAGGGCGCAGGCGCGGCCGCCGATGCGCTCGGCGACGGCCTGGGCCGCCGCGGCGTCCCGATCGGACACGACCACCGTGGCGCCGTCGGCCACCAGGGCCGCGCAGAGCGCCGCCCCGATGCCGCCGCCCCCCCCTGTGACGAAGGCGACCTGGCCCCGTCGATCCGTGAAACCCACCGCCGCCCCCTGTGTCGAAGTTGCGGGCACGGTGCCACCCCGCGTGGCGGCCGTGCAACCGGCGCAGCGCCCGGTTTGGGGGCTGGAGGCCGTGTGAATAGGGCCTGCCCGGTTGCGTCCGGCGGCCCCGCCGCGCACACTACGCGCGCATTGGATGGAGGCACCCCATGAAGACCCTCGCTCGGATGATCCCCACCTTGCTGCTCGCCCTGCTCTGTGCGGGGCCTGCCCTCGCCCAGGACGGCCTGCTCGAGGGCGATCCCCTGCTGGAGGGCCAGCTTGAGGAGCGCAAGGCCCCCCAGAAGAAGATGCTCGACGATCCCGACGCCGGGCTCCTCGAAGAGGTCAACACCAAGCGCGGCGAGATGGAGAAGACCATCAACGGCCTCGCCGAGGCCTCGACCCGCTTCGCCAAGATCGAGAAGGGCAGCGGCAAGCTGACCGCGCAGATGCTCAAGGCCCACGACGCCTACCTCGAGAAGCACAACAAGGCCCTGCAGGCGTACCGCGACGCGAAGTCGGCGGGGGACGAGGCCAAGCAGAAGAAGGCCGCCAAGGCGGTGGTCGAGCTGCGCAAGAAGTACCTGAAGGCCATCAACAAGATTCAGAAGGGCGCCGACAAGCTGGCGACCGTGGCCGCCAAGCTCCAGGCCAAGATCGACAGCGGCAAGGCCAAGCTCGAGGATCCCAACGCCGAGGGCGCTGAGGGCGCGGACGCCGCCGACGAGTAGGCCCCAACAGCGTCAGCCCGCCCGCCCCTGCCTGCGCCCCCGCGGCGCCCCCCGCTGCCCGGCGCCGCGCCCTGCGCCCCGGTCGGCGCCCTGCCTTGTGAGTGAGCACAACCCATGGCCCGACGAGACGGCCCTGGCATCTGGTGGCAGTTCCTGGAGTTCATGGGCATGACCTGGCCGGGTCACAAGGCCAAGGCCGTGCGCCCGAGCGGCCCACCCTGTCCCGCCTGCGGCAACCCCAGCCAGCAAGGGGACGACCAGAGGTTCCACTGCGCCCACCACCCACACGCGTCGATCCCGGACCCCGAGTGAGCGTGGGCGCGAGCGACGTGGACTGGCGCGAGAGCCTGGCCCGCGGCGCGCGATCGGTGCAGGCCCTGGTGGACCGCGGGCTGGTGTCGCCCGCCGAGGCGGGCGCGCTGGAGGCCGTCGCTGCGCGGTATGAGCTGCTGGTCAGCGACTACTACCTGCGCCTGATCGACCCGGCGGATCCGCACTGTCCCATCCGCAAGCAGGCGCTGCCCGACGCCGCTGAGCTGCTGGACCGCGCGGGGGAGCGCAGCGATCCCATTGGCGACGCGGCCCACGCGCCCACCGACATCCTGGTGCACCGCTACCCGGACCGGGCGCTGCTGTTCCCCACCTACCGCTGCCCGATGTTCTGTCGGTACTGCTTCCGCAAGGTGGCCCTGAACGCC
>JAUHVS010000032.1 GCA_030424955.1 bacterium
TCCTGGTGGTAGTCGAGCTCGCCCACGGCGCTCGCCGGATCCCGGGGCAGCAGGATCACCGGGTCGGCGGTGTACGCCACCTGGCGCAGCGGCACGCTGAACTCGAGCTCGAGGCGATCGGTGAGGCCCAGGCGCGCGCCCACTGTGAAGGTGCTGGCCTGGTACTGACCGCGCAGGGAGTACGGCACGTCGTCGCCGCGATCATCGAGGAACTCGCGGTTGGCGGTCTCGAAGTCGTAGCGACCGCTCACCACCAGGGTGCCCTGGGGCAGGGTCCACGGGCTCGCCGCGGCGGTGGCGGGCAGGGTGAGCAGCGCGGCGAGCAGGACGGCAGGGCTGAGGGCAGCACGTGACATAGGGCCTCGGGGGGAGCAAGGGCGACGGGCTTGGGCGGGTGTTGACGTGCGCGGGCTGAGGCAGCGCGAGCCCACGGGCCGGGGCGCAGCGCCGCGGGCGGGGCGGCGCCTCGTCAAAAGCGCGGTGACGCCGGCGCGGGTGCGCTCGGCGACGACGGGGGGGACGGGGGCGCGTGTCCGCATCCGTCTAGAACGAGAACGGCGGCCGCACGGTGGGCGGCGGCTGGGTCGGGGGCGCGGTCGGCGGGGCTGCGACCGCCGGCTGGGCGGCGCTGGCCGGGGCCGCTACGGGCGTCCGGGCGACGGGCGGCGCGGCCCGACCGGGATCCGCTCTGGGGTCCGGCGTGGGGTCCGGCACAGGATCCGCGGCGCTCGGCGTCGCCTCAACGGCGTCCGAGCCCTCGACCGGCGGATCGATCACGGCGGGCACGTCCAGCTCGGCCGGTGGATCGGCCGCCGCCTCGAGGCTGGGGGCCAGCGCCGCGGCCGGACCAGCCTTGGGGTCCATCGCCTCGGGGGCCTGGTCCGGCGGCTCATCCCCCGCGCGCGCAGCCCCCGCCACCACGGCGGGGCGGGCGGCCCGCGATCGCCGGCCCACCCGCTCGGTCGAGCGCGAGGCGGGCGGGGTCGGGCGGGCCGGCGCCTTCGCGGTCACAGGCGGCGCAGGCGCGGCGTCCACGGCGCCGGCGTCCACGGCGCCGGCGTCCACGGCGGGCGCGGCGTCTGGTCGGCCCAAGTCCGGGGCGCTGGCGTCGGCCGCCAGGGCCGCGGGCGCGGGCCCCCGATCGAGCGGCGTCGCCCGCACCCACGTGGCGTCCGGCGCGCCGGCGGCGGGCTCGGCGGGGGTCGAGGCGCGGGTGAGCCACACCGTCGCGGCTGCCGCGGTCGCGGCGACCGCCAGCCACAGCGCCCACGCCCGCCGGCGGGGGGGGGCCGCGCCCTCCGGCTCCAGCAACGGCCCCGGGGCCACCCGGGTGTCGGCGCGCGCGGCGTCCAGCGCGATGGCGAGCGCGCGGGCGTCCGCTGGGCGATCCTCGGGCGCCTTGGCCAGGCAGCGATCCACCAGCGCCAGCAGGGCGGGCGGGGTGTCGGGCGCCCGCGCCGCCAGGTCAGGGTGGGGCTGGTGGATGGCGGCCGCGCACACTGCGTGGGCCGTCGCGCCCTCGAAGGGCACCTCTCCCGCCAGGATCTCGTAGAGCATCGCGCCCACCGACCACACGTCGCTCGCCGGGGTGCAGGCGCGCGGATCGATGGCCTGCTCCGGGCTCATGTAGTACGGCGTGCCCATGGTGAAGCCGGTCTGGGTCGCGCCGGGGGCCTCGGGCACCGCGGCGATGCCGAAGTCCAGCAGCTTCACCACCCGCTCCCCGTCGGGCCGCTGGTGCAGGTACACGTTGTCGGGCTTCAGGTCGCGGTGCACGATCCCCACGGCGTGGGCGGCCGCCAGCGGCTCCAGCAGCGCCCGCAGCAGGGTCAGGGCCTCGTCGATGGGCAGGCCGCCGCGCTCCTGGCGCTCCCGCAGGCTCTCGCCCTCGAGCAGCTCCATCGCCACATACAGCGTCTTGCCGTGGGCCCCGGCGTCGAGCACCTCCACCACGCCCGCGTGGCCCACCGCCTGGGTGGCGCGCACCTCGCGCAGGAAGCGCTCGATGCCGCCGCTCGCCTGCGCCACGTGGGGCTTGATGAACTTGAGGGCCACTGGGCGCTCGGTCAGGTGGTGCCGCCCACGGTACACGTCGCCCATGTTCCCCGAGCCGATGGGGCGCTCGATGTGATAGCGGCCCCCGATCAGGGGCTCGGTCGCTGGCTCGGGCGGATCGGTCATGGCGCCGTTCGTGGATGGTCCCCGTTGGCATGATGCGTCATCGCGGCCCTGCGCCGCGCGCAAGATCGCCGTTGGGGTCCATCCGGGGCGCCGCTGGCGGGCGGCGGGGCGACGGACAGGCCGCCGAGAGGCGGCGGCGGAGGCCGCGAGATTGCGTCCCCCCCGCTCCAGCCCGGATACTGGGCGGCCCGACCCGAGGCCCCCGAGGAGACGACCCATGCCGCTGTACTTCGAGGCGACGCACACCGGCGTCCAGCCAGGCGACCTGGACGGCAACCAGGGCCGCGGGCGGTACCTGTTCGTGCCCGGCAGCGACAGCCGCGCCCGCAAGATGGCCGACCGCTTCGACGACGTGGTGGTGCGGCCCTCGGGCCGGGGCCACACGCTCTACCTGGGCACCCTGCCGGGCGACGCCGGCCCGGTGGACGTGGGCGTCATCTCCACCGGCATGGGCGCGCCCAGCGCCGAGATCATCCTGACCGAGCTGCTGCACATGGGCGGCCGCCGCTTCATGCGCGTGGGCACCTGCGGCAGCCTGCAGCCCGAGCGCGTGCTGCCCGGCGAGCTGGTGGTGGCCCTGGCCGCCGTGCGCGACGAGAGCACGAGCCTGCGCTACGCCCCGCCCGAGGTGCCCTCGGTGGGCGACCTCCTCGCCGTGCGCGCCCTGGAGGCCGCCTGCGCCGACCTCGGGCTGGGCCACCACGTCGGCATGGTGCACAGCAAGGACGCCTTCTGGGCCCGCGAGTTCGGCCACGGCCCGCTGCGCGCCGAGCACGCCGCCTACCTGCAGATGCTCACCGACAACGGGGTGCTGGCCACCGAGATGGAGGTGTCGGTGCTCTACACCCTGGCCGCCTGCTTCGATCAGCAGGTGCGCGCCCAGGGCCAGCGGGTGCGGGCCGGCGCGGTGGTGATGGTCATCGGCGAGCCCAGCGCCTACGACGACCGCGACGCCGAGATCGCCGCCCACACCGAGGGGCTCATCGAGGCTGCCCTGGCCGCGGCGGTCCGGTGGGACGCCCTGGAGCGGGCCTGATGCGCGGGCGGTGGCCGTGGGGCGCGCTGCTGGCTGTGGGTCTGCTGACGGGCTGTGCGGGCGATGACGGCGTGGCCCCGGCCCGGGACGCGCGCCTGGCCCAGCCGGCGGACGGCCTGGTGGTCGACGCGCTGCCGGCGGACGCTCAGCCGGCGGACGCTCAGCCCCTGGACGGCCGGGTGGATCAGGGCGCCGGCGGGCCCGATCAGGGGCCACCGCCGGAGGACGCCGGGCCCGTGGACGGCGGCGCGGCCGACGCCGATCCATTCGACGGGGCCATCGCGCCCGTCGACGACATGGGCCTGGACGACGGCGTGCCCGACGCCGCCGCCCCGGACGCCAGCCCCCCCGACGCGGGCCCCGCTGCCTGTGCGCCGGGCATACCCCCCGCCAACGTCGAGGCCGGCCGAGACGGCCGCTTCTGGGTCGCCCCGGCCTTCCCCTCGGCCAACCTGCCCGCGCGCACGGTGGTCGCCTACCTGCCCGCCGAGTACGACGCCCAGCCCGACCGGCGCTACCCGGTGCTCTACATGCACGACGGGCAGAACCTGTTCGACGACCGCTTCGCCACCTTCGGCACCGCCTGGGAGGTGGACGACATCGTCGACGCCCTCACCGCCGCGGGCGCCATCGAGCCCCTGATCGTGGTGGGGATCGACAACACCGCCGATCGCATCGACGAGTACACCGCCACGGTGGATCCCGGCCGCCAGGCGGGGGGCAACGCCGCGGCCTACGGCCGGCTGCTGGTCGACGAGATCAAGCCCTGGATCGACGCCACCCTGCGCACCCGCTGCGGCCGCATGGACACGGCTGTCGCCGGCTCGTCTTTGGGGGGCATCCTGTCGCTCTGGCTGCTGCAGACCTACCCCGACACCTTCGGCCGGGTGGGCAGCCACAGCCCGTCGCTGTGGTGGGATCGCGAGGCCCCGCTGGGCTGGGCGCCCGCCCTGGTGGACGCCCTGGGCGCCGACGGTCGCCTGTGGATCGACGGCGGCAACTACGAGGGCGGCGACGCCGATCAGGACGGCCGCCGCTCGGTGCTCACCCACACCCGCCGGCTCGCCGAGGCCATCTGGGCGGGCGGCGTGCAGTTCCCCAATCAGCTCGGCTACTTGGAGGGCCCCCGCGACCTGCACGACGAGGCCGCGTGGGAGCGCCGGCTGCCCGCCGCGCTGGTGCACCTGTTCGGCCCGCCGGCCGCCGAGCCCCCCGAGGCCGTGGCCGTGCGGGGCTTCACGGGCTGGGTGCCCGCCGCCGGGGAGCGGCCCCTCAGCGTCGACGCCCGCTGGCCCGGCGATCGCGCGCTGACCCTGCCCGACGGCGCCGCCGAGTGGGCGGTGGAGGGCCCGGCCGCCGTGCGCGACGGGGCGCTCCAGGGGGCGGGCGTCGGCCCCGTGCAGGTCACCGCCACCTGGCGCGGCGTGGCGGGCCAGGCGGCCTTCGACGCCGTCGCCCCGGCCCAGGTCACCGTGGAGGTCACCGCGCCCCAGGGCACGCCGGACGCCCCCCTGTGGCTGGTGGGCGATCGCCCCGAGATCGGCGAGTGGCAGCCCCCGCTGGGCCTCGAGCTGACGCCGGTGGGCGACCTGCGCTGGCGGGGCACCGTCACCCTCCCGGCGGGGGGCGCGGCGGCCTTCAAGATCACCCGCGGGAGCTGGGGCACCGTCGAGAAGACCGCGCAGGGCGGCGAGCTGGCCGATCGCATGCTCGTGGCCGAGGACGGCGCCACCGTGCGCCTGACCGTGGCCCGCTGGGCCGACTGGCGCTGACCGCAGGGGGGCGGCGGCCCGTGACCTGGGCTGGGAACAGCCGGCAGGCCCCGGCCGTTGTGCCTCACCGATCGCCCGCCCACGGCTGGAGGTGGCATGTCCCGCATTGATCACGTGCTGCGCATGGTGGTGCGCCAGGGCGGCACCCGCCTCGAGCTGGAGGCCGGCGAGCAGCCGCGGCTCTTCCACGGCAAGGAGCGCCTGCGCTTCTTCCTGCCCCCCATGGGCGGCCCCCTGCTGCGCGACATGGTGCGGCCCATCCTCGACCCCGAGACGGGCGACGCCTTCGACGCGGGCGAGCCCGTGCAGCTCACCTACACCGGCCACGAGTCGGGCACCTTCGACATCGAGGCCCAGGGCGCCGAGCCGGTGCGGCTGGTGCTCGTGCGCCAGCAGGCGGCGGTCCCCACCGAGATCCCCGCGCCTGTCGAGGCCGCAACGCCCGCCCCCAGCGCGGCCCAGCCCGCCGTACAGGCGCCGCCCGCCGCCGGGGCCAGCGCCGGGGCGCCTGCGCCCGTCCCCCTGGCCCCGTCCGCGCCCGTGGCGCCCCCACCGACCCTCAGCCAAGCCCCCGAGGTCGCCCAGCCGGGGCTGGAGCGGCTGCTGTCGCATGCCCTGTCGGCCGGGGCGAGCGACCTGCACCTGAGCGACGGGGAGCCCCCGCTCATGCGCCAGCACGGGCGGCTGCGCCCGCTGCCGGCGGCCGCCCCCGTCGAGGCCGTCGCGGCCCTGCTCGGCCCGCTGCTCGACGGCCCGCGGCAGGCGCGGATCGCGGCGGGCAGCAGCGTGGATCTGGCCCTCAACCTGCCCGGCGCGGGCCGGGTGCGGGGCAGCGTGTTCCGCCACCGGGCCGGCCTGGCGGCGGCCTTCCGGGTCATCGCCCGGGCGGCGCCGCGGCTGGACGCGCTGGAGCTGGGCGTCGATCTCGCCCCGCTCGTCGAGGCCAGCCACGGCCTGGTGCTGGTGTGCGGCCCCACAGGCGCCGGCAAGAGCACGACCCTGGCGGCGCTGGTGCGCGCGGCCCTGGAGGCCAAGGGCGGCGTGCTGCTGACCCTGGAAGATCCGGTGGAGTACGAGTTCGACGCCCCGCCGGGCGCCCTCGTGCGTCAGCGCGCCGTGGGCCGCGAGGTGGCCGACTTCCCCACGGGCCTGCGCGACGCGCTGCGGGCCGATCCCGATCTGCTGCTCGTCGGCGAGATGCGCGACCCAGACACCATCAGCCTGGCGCTGACCGCCGCCGAGACGGGGCACCTGGTGTTCTCGACCCTGCACGCGGGCACCAGCGCCTCGGCGGTGGAGCGCATCGTCGACGCCTACCCGGCCGGCCGACAGGCCCAGGCCCGCGGGCAGCTCGCGGACGCCCTGCGGGCGGTGGTGGCCCAGCGCCTCGTGCCCCGCCGCGACGGCGACGGCCGGGTCGCGGCGGTCGAGGTGCTGCGCAACACCCACGCGGTGTCGGGGCTCATCCGCGAGGGCCGCACCGCCCAGATCGCCCACGCCCTGCAGACGGGCGCCGAGGCGGGCATGCGCCCCATCGCCCGCGCCCTCGCCGACCGGGTGCACGCGGGGCAGATCACCCGCGAGGCCGCCCGCCGGCAGGTGGAGGACACCGCCAGCCTCGACCAGTACCTGCGGCACTGACCGGGCCCATCCGAGGGGTCGAATCATCCATGGGTCCGCGCCGCTCACGGGGGCGCCGGATCGATGCAGGGGGCGGCGGTCAGCCGCCGCGCCGTCAACGCAGGGCGGGCGCCCCGCGCCTCAGCTGGCCTGGGCCTCGCGGAGCTCGTCGGCCGCGTACAGGTGGCCCATGCGGGCGCGCTTCGTCTCGAGGTAGCCGTGGTTGACGTCGTTGACGCCGGTCACCACCGCGATGCGCCCGTTGACCGTGACCCCCAGGGCCCGCAGGCCGTCCAGCTTCAGGGGGTTGTTGGTCAGCAGCCGCACCGAGCGGATGCCCAGGGCCTCGATCATGCGGGCCGCCGCCGAGTACTCGCGGGTGTCGTCCGGCAGGCCGAGCAGCCGGTTGGCGTCCACGGTGTCCGCCCCGGCGTTCTGCAGGGCGTAGGCGCGGATCTTGTTGCCCAACCCGATCCCGCGGCCCTCTTGGCGCAGGTAGCACACCAGGCCGCGGCCCTCCGCCTGGATGTGGGCCAGCGCGGCCTCGAGCTGCGGCTTGCAGTCGCACTTGAGGGAGCCGAAGACCTCGCTGGTCATGCACTCCGAGTGCACCCGCACGGGCACGTCCTCGCCGCCGGCGAGATCGCCCACCGAGATGGCCAGGTGCTCGTTGCCGGCGTCGTCGAGCAGCACGCGCACGTCGAACTCGCCGTGCTCGGTGGGCAGCAGCGTGCGTGCGAAGAAGGGACCGTCCGTCAGAGAGGGCAGGGCCGCCAGCCGAGCGCCGCCCGCCGTGTTGGTCTTGTTCATGGTTCGTTCACCCCTTGTGTCGACCTCGCACAAGATACGCCAGGTCGTCCAAGCGTCGCGCCGGCTCGTATGAGAAGCCGCCTTGACCGTGTATGGTGCCCGGCCATGACTGACCCAGACACCCGAGAGCGCGGGACCACCGGCGGCTGGACACCGGTGATCGACCGCAACCGCTGTGAGGGGAAGGCGGCCTGTGTGGCCGTCTGCCCAAAGAACGTGTTCGCCATCGAGCGCTTGCGCGACGACGACCGTGCGGCCCTGGGCCTGCTGGGCAAGCTCAAGGCCTGGGTGCACGGTGGCCAGCAAGCCTACGCCGTCCGGGCTGACCAGTGCCACGGGTGCAATCAATGCGTGTACGCGTGCCCCGAGCGGGCCATTACCGTCACGGCCAAATCATGATGCGAAGGAGCCCTGCAATGATTCTCCGACCCGCCCTGGTGGCGCTGCTTGCGGCGCCGCTGCTGACCGGCTGCGTGATGAAGAGCACCCACGAGGCCCTGCTCAAGAAGCACGAGGCCAAGATCGAAGAGGCCCGCAGCCTCACCGACGCCCTGGCCACGGCCAACGCCCGCATCGCCGAGCTCGAGAAGACCCGCGACGCCCTCAAGGCCGAGATCGCCGGCCTGCAGGCCGAGAAGGCCCGCCAGCTCAAGGACAACAGCCAGCTCGAGGCCAGCATCGCGCAGATGCAGCAGGCCTTGGCCGAGCTCGAGCGCCGCAAGCGCGCCGCCGAGGCCCGCATCGCGGAGTTCCGCGAGCTGCTCGCGCGCTTCAAGCCCCTGGTGGACGCCGGGCGCCTGCAGGTCAAGCTGGTGGACGGCCGCATGGTGGTGGTGCTGGCCACCGACATCCTCTTCGACAGCGGCAAGGCCGAGCTCTCCGAGGCCGGGCAGGCCGCCATCGCCGAGGTCGGCGCCCTGCTCGCGAGCCTCGAGGGCCGCCGGTTCCAGGTCGAGGGCCACACCGACAACGTGCCCATCAAGACCCGCCAGTACCCCAGCAACTGGGCCCTGGCGGCCGATCGGGCGCTCACGGTGGTGGCGGCGATGATCGAGGCCGGCCTGGACGCCACCCGCGTCTCGGGGGCGAGCTACGGCGAGTACAAGCCCGCCGCGGCCAACGACACCGACGAGCACCGCGCCCTCAACCGGCGCATCGAGATCGTGCTCGTGCCCGATCTGTCGACGCTGCCGGGCTTCGACGAGCTCAACCGCATCGGCAGCCAGCCGGGACAGCCGGCGAGCGAGCCGGCGAGCGAGCCGGAGAGCCAGCCGGGCAGCTGAGGCCCCGCGCCGGCCCGCGCGGCCCCCGCCCGCTGCGCGTTTTCCCTTGATCCGTCTGGCGCGGTGTAGGCACAAGCTCACACATGCGCCTACATCTACCCTTATTGTGGGTCTTGACCGCGGCGGCCGCCCAGGCCGCCCCGCCCGTGTTCTCCGGCGACGTGGATCGTGACTTCGGCGACTCGCCGGGGGCCATCCGCGTGGGGGATCCGGGGGGTCAAGAGCTCTCCTTCGCCGGCCGCGTGAGCGGCCTGGACCTCGACGCCCTGGTGCTGTGGCACGACGCCGACACCGACGTGCTCTACGTCGGCCTGGGCACCCACGGCATCGCGGGCGACGTCGATGGCGACGGCCTGCCCGGCGGCACGTCCCAGGCCCTGGCCGACATCGACGGCCGCGATCTGCCCGACTTTGGGGGCGGCGAGTCCTTCGCGGTGACCTTCGACTTCAACGACGACGGCGTGGCCGACGTCATCGCGGGCGTGCCTGGCACGGCCGGCCTGGGCGGCTTCACCGTCGCCCGCGCCAACGGGCCCTTCCCGCCCTTCGCCTTCGGCCAGCCCCTGCCGGGCCACGCGGGCGTGGTGTTCCTCGAGGCGACCCCCCGCGCGCCCCACCTGGAGTTCACCGTCGAGCGCTTCAGCCAGCTGCCCGGCCAGCCCGGCGGCGGCGCCCTGGGGCCCTTCAGCGTGCGCGCCTTCATGGGCAGCACCGAGGACGCCGCCATCGGCGACGACTGGCTGCCTGGCCAGGACGAAGACCAGCAGATCTGCTTCGACAGCGACGGCGACGGCGTGACCACCTGCCAGGGCGACTGCCGCGACGGCGACGCCGACATCCAGCCCGGCGCCATCGAGCGCTGCGACGAGGTGGACGACGACTGCGACGGCGTGGTGGACGAGGACTGCGTCGGCGCCTGCGGCGACGGCGTGCGCAGCGGGGCCGAGGGCTGCGACGACGGCAACCTCATCGACGGCGACGGCTGCGACAGCGACTGCACCCGCACCCAGTGCGGCAACGGCATCCAGACCGCCGGCGAGCGCTGCGACGACGGCAACGTCATCGAGGGCGACGGCTGCGACAGCAACTGCACGCTCACCGGCTGCGGCAACGGCATCGCCACCGAGGGCGAGGGCTGCGACGACGGCAACGCGGTGGACGGCGACGGCTGCGACAACACCTGCACCCCCACCGCCTGTGGCAACGGCGTGCTCACCGCCGGCGAGCAGTGCGACGACGGCAACCTTATCGACGGCGACGGCTGCGACGCCGAGTGCCAGGACGAGTGCGGCGACGAGCGCTGCGACGGCGTCGACAACGACTGCGACGGCCGCACCGACGAGGGCTTCGCCCTGGGCGAGGCCTGCGAGACGGGGGAGGGGGCCTGCGCCAACGACGGCGTGACCGTGTGCACCAACGACGGCTCGGCGATCCGCTGCGACGCCATGGCCGGCCGCGCGCGCATCGAGCAGTGCGACGGCGCCGACGACGACTGCGACGGCGTCACCGACGAGGGCTTCCAGGTGGGCCTGCCCTGCGCCGTCGGCACGGGCGTCTGCGCCGCGGGCGGCGTGCGGATCTGCACCGCCGACGGCGACGGCGTGTGCGACGCCACCCCGGGGGAGCCCACGGCCGAGGTCTGCAACGGCCTCGACGACGACTGCGACGGCGAGGTGGACGAGGGCGATCCCCCCAACGGCACCGTCTGCCGCGCGGGCGCCGGCCCCAAGGGCGGCGGCTGCGTCGACTGTGACTGCCGCCAGGGCCCCGATGGCCAGGCCCCGCTGCCCGTCGGCCTGCTGGCGCTGATGGGCCTGCTGCTGGCCCTCAAGCCGCGGAGGGCCGGCCGATGACGGCGCGTCGCACCCCGTGGGCCGCCCTCGCCGCGGGCCTCGCCCTGGCCCTCGCCACGCCGGCGGCCGCCGAGGTCTATGGCGCCGAGGCCCAGCAGTTCACCCCGGCCACCGCGCCGCCCACCGACTTCTTCACCGTGCGCGGCGCCACCCTGCTGCCGCCCCTGACCCCGGTGGCGGGCGCCTACCTGCACTACGCCCACCGGCCGCTGGTGTATGACGACGGCGTCGACTCGCCGGCCCTCGTCGGCGCGCTGTGGACCATGGATCTGTACGCGGCGATGGGCATCATCGACGACGTGCAGGTGGGCCTGCACGTGCCCTTCAACCCCTACGTCGGCGGCGACGCGGTGCCCGGCGTGCAGCGCGAGGGCCTCAGCGGGGCCGGCCTGCGCGACCTGCGCCTGAACGGCCGCTACGGCCTGGGCGACGTGCCCTTCGTCGACCACCTGCGGGCCGTGGCCCTGCTGGACTTCACCCTGCCCCTGGGCGCCGCGGGCGACTTCGAGGGCGCGGGCAACGTGACCCTGCACCCCGCCATCGGCCTGGAGTACGGCCTGTTCGAGCGCCTGCGCCTCGGCGCCAACTTCGGCTGGCTGCTGCGCGAGCAGATGCGCCTCGACAGCGCCGTCACCGGCCACCAGTTCACCTGGGCCTTCGCGGGCGGCTACGCCCTCAACGACCAGGTCGAGGTCATCGGTGAGCTCTTCGGCCGCGTGAACGCCGACTGGGCGGTGGACGCCTCGGCCGCCACCAGCCCCGCCGAGCTCGACGTCGGCGGCCGCTACACCCCCCTCCCGGGCCACCACATCAACGCGCTGCTCGGCGTGGGCGTGAACACCGGCATCGGCGCCCCCAGCGCCCGCGTGCTCGTGGGCTACACCTGGGAGGGCCCCAGCTACAGCGACCGCGACGGCGACGGCATCGACGACCTCACCGACGCCTGCCCCGACGAGCCCGAGGACCGCGACGGCTTCGAGGACGCCGACGGCTGCCCCGACAACGACAACGACAAGGACGGCATCCTGGAGCCCGTGGACGCCTGCCCCAACGAGCCCGAGGACATGGACGGCTTCGCCGACGCCGACGGCTGCCCCGACCCCGACAACGACGGTGACGGCACCCTCGACGCCGACGACCAGTGCCCCCGCGAGGCCGGCCCGCCCAACCGCAAGGGCTGCCCCATGCGCGACCAGGACGGCGACGGCCTGCGCGACGACCTCGACCGCTGCCCCGAGCTGCCCGAGGACATGGACGGCTACCTCGACGCCGACGGCTGCCCCGACAACGACAACGACAAGGACGGCATCCTCGACAAGGCCGACCAGTGCCCCAACGAGCCCGAGACCCCCAACGGCTTCGAGGACAGCGACGGCTGCCCCGACCAGGTCGAGGCGGTGCGGGTCACCCGCGAGCGCATCGAGATCATGGATCGCGTGCAGTTCAACTTCGGCACGGCCGACCTCACGGCGCCGGGCCGGGCGGTGGTCGGCGCGGTGGCGGACGCCCTCAAGGCCCACCCCGAGATCCTCAAGGTCGAGATCCAGGGCCACACCGACGACATCGGCCCCAAGGCCCTCAACCAGACCCTGAGCGACGACCGGGCGCACGCCGTGCGGGCGGCGCTCATCCAGATGGGCGTGGCGGCCTCGCGGTTGACGGCGCGCGGCTTCGGCCCCACCCTGCCGCTGGATCCCGCCAACACCCGCGTGGCGCGCCGCAAGAACCGCCGCGTGGAGTTCCACATCAAGCTGCGCGCCAAGGACTGAGCCGGCGCGGCAGCCCAGCGCAAGGACTCAGCCCGTGGCCCGCAAGACCCGTGGACGCATCGACGTGAACGACAGCGGCGGCTTTGGCGGCAGCTTCGGCGAGCTCCTGCGGGCCCAGGGCCTGGCGCCCGAGGCCACGGCAGATCCCGCCCCCGACGCGCCGGCCCCCGCCGCTGCGCCCGATGACGCCCCGGCGGACACCCGCCGCGCCCGCCTGCGGATGGAGCGCGCGGGCCGGCGGGGCAAGACCGTCACCCTCATCGAGCAGGTCGAGGGCAGCCCCGCCGCCCTGAAGGCGCTGGCGAAGGCCGCCGGCAAGGCCCTGGGCTGTGGCGCCACCGTCGAGGCCGACGTCATCGTCGTGCAGGGCGACCAGCGCGAGCGCCTCACCGCCTGGCTGGCCACCCGCTGAGCCCGCCCCGACCCCTGGGCGCCCCTTGCGCCCCGACCGTCCCCCTGACAGCGGCCCCTCGGGGCCGGGTGAGCCCATGAGCACCGAGACCATCCAGTTCTTCACCGTCCCCAAGGCCTGGGGCAACCTCAGCATGAGCCCGTTCTGCGGCAAGCTGCACGCCTGGCTGGCGCTGTCGGGGCACGACTTCAAGGTGCGCACCGCGAACCTGCAGAAGGCGCCCAACGGCAAGATCCCCTACATCCAGCACGGCGGCCGGACCCTGGGCGACAGCAGCAAGATCATCGGCTACCTCGCCGAGACCTTGGGCGATCCCCTCGACGGCGCGCTCAGCGAGGACGAGTGGGCCATGGGCCACATGCTGCAGCGCCTGTGCGAGGAGAGCCTGTACTGGCACGTGGTGTACCTGCGCTGGGCCACCGACGAGGGCTTCGCCCACGTGCGCGCCGAGCTCGCCCGCATGGTGCCGGCGGTGCTGATGCCCGTCGTGTCGCGCATGGCCCGCCGCAAGGCCGTCAAGCAGCTCTACGCCCAGGGCACGCTGCGCCACGACCTCGACCACATCTGTGGCATGGGCATGGCCGATCTCGAGGCCCTGGCGACCCTCTTCGGGGACGGCCCGTTCCTGTTCGGCGAGACCCCCACGAGCTACGACGCCTGCCTGTACGCCTTCGTGTCGAGCGCCCTGCGCATGCCGTACGAGAACCCGCTCACCGCCCACGCCCGCACCCTGACCACCCTGGTGGACTTCGTCGAGCGCATGGACGCCCGCATCGGCCACGACCCGGCCGCCTGAGCCCCTGCGGCCTGAGCCTCAGGGCGCCGCGCAGGCCGCCGCCTCCCCCAGCCGGCACGCCTTCGCCCGCAGGCTGGCCGCCTCGGCCGCGTCCGCCGTCACGCCCTGGCCGGCCGCCACCTGCTCCGCCAGCGACAGGCAGGCCGCCGCCACGTCCCCATCGCAGGCCTTGCGGTACAGCGTCGCCGCCTCGGCATAGCGCGGGAACCGCAGCATCCGGTGCATGTCGGCCGTCTGGCTGCAGCCGATGAGGTAGTCCAGCTCGCACGCCCGCTCGAACTGGGTGAACGCGGCCTGGGGGTCCGGCACCTGCAGCAGGGCGCTACCCAGGGCGCTGCACCCCAGCCCGTCGCCCAGGGTGCACCCCGTCTGCAGGTGCTCGCGGGCCGTGCTCGGGTCCAGCCCCGGCAGCCGCCCGCTCGCGATCAGCATGCCCAGCAGCGTGCAGCCGCGGGGCTCGCTCAGGGTGCACGCCTGCTGGAACGCGCCGAAGGCGACCGCTGGATCAGCCGAGGCGTCCGCCATGATGTGCTCGCCCCACTTCACGCAGCTCGGGGCGTGCTCGGCCTGGCAGTTGCGCCCCCACAGGCCGCGGGCCAGCGTCACGTCCCGGGGCAGCGCCTGCCCCTCGTCGTACAGGATCCCCAGGTCGAAGCACGCCCGCGGGATCCCCCGGGCGCAGGGCGTGGCCACCGTGCGCAGCAGGTTGTCGCAGGCGAAGGGCCGCTGATCGGCGCAGGCCGTGCGCCAGAACTCCGCCGACGAGCCCGGGTGGTCGATGAGCGACGGCCGGATGGCCACGAACACCCCCGCCCACGCCCCCACGTGCACCGCCCGCTGGGCCAGCCCCGTCAGCCGCCCGGTCAGCCGCTCGATGGGGATCTTCGGCCCGACGCGGTCCAGCCCCCGGGCCATCAGGTTCAGCAGCGGCACGTGCAGCAGCTTGTCGAAGAACGCCGCCGTCAGCCCCGGATCGGTGTCGGTGGGGGCGGCCTCGATCAGCCGCAGGCCCACATACAGGGCCATCACCCCCACGGCGTACAGCACCCCGAACAGCGCCTTGCCGCCCTGGCTGTAGGGCGAGCTCACGGGGTCGGTGATCAGCAGGTTGAGGCTCAAGAACACCGCGATGGGGATCGACGTGTCGACGAAGAACCACACCCCGGTCACCGCGAAGTACAGGTAGCCCAGGCCCACCAGCGTCAGCGCCGCCGAGATGGGCACCACCGTCACGCCGAAGAACAGCTGGCTCACCGCGGCGGCCAGGAACATCTGCTCGTAGCTCAGCTCGCCGTAGCCCAGCGACTCGCTGATCAGCTCACCCCACGACAGGTGCACCGCGCTCAGGGCGATCAGCGCCGTCGCCGCCAGGGTCAGCCCGAAGGCGCTGGGGTTGAAGATGTGCACCCGCTTGCCCTGCCGCTCCCACTTCAGGAACTCCCGGGCCAGGTACATCGACGCCACCATGGCGAACTGCGCGCCGAACAGCGGATCGCGGAACCACAAGAACAGGTTGGTGCTGCCGATGACCGGCCACGGCCCGAAGCCGAACCGGAAGTTCCCGTAGCGCTGCCAGCTCAGGGCCAGGTCGAACAGGTAGGCGAACACCACCTGCGCCAGCACCAGCGGCACCTGGGCCCCCACCGGCGCCCAGTGCCAGCCCCAGTAGACGAAGATCGACCCCTGCACCCCCAGCTGCACGATGTGGTGGCGCCGGGGGGTCCACTCCACGGTCAGGCGCTGGCCGGTGCGCCGGGCCCGCAGCCACAGCCAGCCGATCCAGCCCGTGAGCCCCACGCCGCACACCACGAAGGCCCCCCACAGCCCGGGGGTGGCCTGCACCCGGCCCCACGCCAGGAAGCTGAAGAACGCCGCCAGCAGCCCGCCCACGATCAAGGCCTGGGTGCGCGGCCCCACGGGCTGGCCGGGGGGCGGGGACGGCGCGAGCGGCGCGGTGGGCGCGGCGGTGGGGGCAGCGGCGGGCGGCGGCATCGGGGCTCCGTGGCAGGCACAGCCGGGGCGCCCCGGGGCGCGGGACGCGAGACGGGGGGCACGCGGTGGGCCCCTGCCCCGTGGTACCGCACCTGCCCGCCCGCCGCCAGCCGGCGCGCCCGCCGCGGCGCGGCCCCTCACCGCAAAGCCCTTGCCGGCGGCCCGCCCCGTGCGGATCCAATGGCCCATGATCTTCTCGTGGTTCAAACGCCGCCGGCGCCGGGCCCTGCTCGCCGCCCCAGCGCCGCCCGCCTGGGCCGAGCACCTCGCGCAGGACGTCGCCTTCTGGCGGGCGCTGCCGCCCGCCGACCAGGCCCGCCTGCTCGCCATCGCCCGGGTCATCGACGCCGAGAAGCAGTGGCTGGGGGGCGGCGGGCTCGAGGTCACCGAGCGCATGCGGGTGGGCATCAGCGCGCAGGCCGCGCTGCTGGTGCTCAACGTGCCCCACGACCACTACCGCAACGTCGACACCATCGTGATCTACCCGGCGGGCTACCAGCTCCCGCGCACCCCAGACGGCGCGCCGCACCTGGCCGAGGAGCACGTGCCCGTGCTGGGCCACGCCCGCCTGCGCGGCCCGGTGGTGCTCTCGTGGCGCCACGCCCGATCGGGGGGCGCCAACCCCAGCGACGGCCACAACCTCGTGTTCCACGAGTTCGCCCACAAGCTCGACATGCTCGACGGCGTCGTCGACGGCACGCCGCCGCTGCGCAGCACCGCCCAGGCCAAGCAGTGGTTCGCCATCATGTCCCGTGAATACAAGGACTTGCAGCGCGAGATCCGCAAAGGCCGCAAGGGCCTGATCGACGCCTACGGCGGCACCAACGTGGCCGAGTTCTTCGCCGTGGCCACCGAGCACTTCTTCGAGCAGCCCAAGCACCTGCAGCGCACCCACCCGCGGCTCTACGCCGTGCTGGCCGACTGGTACGCGCAGGACCCGGCCGACTGGGCCCTGCCCCGGTGATCGCCCGCGCCCTCTGCGCCGCCGCGGCCCTCGCGCTGGCCGCCTGCGGGGCCAGCCCACCCCCAGCGCCCCCCGCGCTGGTGGGCGCGGTGCCCGTCGCGCTGCTCGATCTGTCCCGCGCCCTCGAGCTGCCGCCCGCCACCCTGTGCCGGCGGGTGGGCCTGGGCGCCTGCCGGGGCCAGCCCTTCGACCTCGACCGCGCCAGCATCGCGGCCTGCATGGTGCGCCGCGACCTCGACCTCGCCACCCCCGCCGACGCCCTGATCTGGCGGGCCCTGCCGCTGGCCGACGGCGCGCTCACCGACCTCGACCACCCGGCCGTGCGGGGCGCGGTGGATCGCCTCTTCCTGCGCACCCAGCTCGTGGGCACCGACACCGCCCAGTGGGTGCAGCTGCGCGACCTCTACCGCCACCTCGCCCGCGACCGCCCCAAGGTCTTCCGCGACTGGGCGGTGCTCGCCTGCTTCGGCGCCCTCCAGCAGCTCAAGCACTGGTGACACCCAGGTGACGCGGGCCCGCGCAAACCCGCGCGATCGCTTGCCGCCCCTGACTGTGTGGGCTACAACGATCCCCGCCTGAGACACGCAACCAGCAGGGGAGGGGGAGCCATGCGGCAGAGCGTCAAGTGTGGGCTGATCCAGCTCAGCAACCCGATCAACGACGAGACGGTCCCCGTCGCCGACATCCAGAAGGCGGCGCTCGACAAGCACATCGAGTGGATCCACAAGGCCGGCCAGGCGGGCGTGCAGATCCTCTGCCTGCAGGAGATCTTCAACGGCCCCTACTTCTGCCCCGGCCAGGACCCCCGCTGGTACGCCGCCGCCGAGCCCATCCCCGGGCCCACCACCACCGTCATGCAGGCCCTCGCCAAGCAGTACGAGATGGTCATCGTCGTGCCCCTCTACGAGGAGCACCAGCGCGGCGTCTATTACAACTCGGCGGCGGTCATCGACGCCGATGGCACCTACCTGGGCAAGTACCGCAAGCAGCACATCCCCCAGACCAACGGCTTCTGGGAGAAGTACTACTTCAAGCCCGGCAACGGCGGGTACCCGGTCTTCGAGACCCGCTACGCCAAGATCGGCGTCTACATCTGCTACGACCGCCACTTCCCCGAGGGCGCGCGCTGCCTGGGCCTGAACGGCGCCGAGATCGTCTTCAACCCCAGCGCCACCGTCGCCGGCCTCAGCCAGTACCTGTGGAAGCTCGAGCAGCCCGCGCACGCCGTGGCCAACGGCTACTATGTGGGCGCCATCAACCGGGTGGGCACCGAGGCCCCCTGGAACATCGGCAAGTTCTACGGCACCAGCTACTTCGTGAACCCCCGCGGCCAGTTCCTGGCCGAGGGCAGCGAGGATGACGACGAGCTGGTCATCGCCGATCTCGACCTCAGCCAGATCGACGAGGTCCGCAAGACCTGGCAGTTCTACCGGGACCGCCGCCCCGAGGCCTACGACGAGCTGGTGGAGCTCTGATCCCGCCCGGCGGGCCGGCCAGCGTCGCCGCCCGCCGCGTCCTCGGGCCCTGAGCGGGCCGGGCTGCCACGGCCCCGCCCGCCCTCGCCGCCCGGCCCGGTGCCCGCCCCGCCCCTGCGGGGCCCCGTTTCGATCGATCCCTGACCCCAGGAGACCCGCCCCATGAGTGACCTCAAGCTGATCAAGGGTGGCACCGTCGTCACCGCGGAAGGTGAGTTCCGCCACGACGTGCTCATCGCTGGCGAGACCATCCAGGCCGTCGGCCCCGACCTCGACGCCCCGGGCGCCGAGATCATCGACGCCTCGGGCGCCTACGTCATGCCGGGCGGCATCGATCCGCACACCCACATGGAGCTGCCCTTCATGGGCACCACCGCCAGCGAGGACTTCTTCACGGGCACCTCGGCCGCGGCGGCGGGCGGCACCACCACCATCATCGACTTCGCCATCCCCAACCCGGGCCAGTCCCTGCTCGAGGCCTACGACAACTGGATGGGCTGGGCGCAGAAGGCCGCCTGCGACTACAGCTTCCACGTGGCGGTCACCTGGTGGGATGACTCCGTGCACCGCGAGATGGGCGTGCTGGCCAAGGAGCGCGGGGTCAACAGCTTCAAGCACTTCATGGCGTACAAGGGCGCCATCATGGCCGAC
>JAUHVS010000813.1 GCA_030424955.1 bacterium
AGCCCGTGACCGCCGTGTTCGCCCTGTGCGCCGAGGGGCTCGAGGATGGCCCCGATCTGGTCTGTCAGGGCGAGCGCCCCGGGCTGGAGCCGCCGACGGTGGAAGAAAAGCCGGGCAAGAGCGGCGATGACGGCGGCTGCCGCATCAGTTGGGCGCCGTCGGGGCCGTGGGGACCGGCGGCCTTCGCCCTGCTGGTGGGTGTGCTGGGCCTGCGGACCCGGCGCCGCCGCCGCTGACGGGTGAGCGCGCCGGGGTCTTCGCCCCGGCCGCGCGTCGTTCCCCCCACCTAGGGAGCCGCCGTGTCATCTGAGGAGCGCTTCAGCGATCCGTCCCTGGCCATCAACCGCGTCTACACCCGCAAGGGCGACGCCGGCCAGACCCGCCTCGTGGGCGGACAACTCATCTTGAAGGACGATCTGCGCATCGAGTGCTACGGCACGGTCGATGAGCTGAACAGCCACCTGGGCGCAGCGCGCCTGGCGTGCCTGCAGGCCGATCTGACGGGCCTCGCCGAGGATCTGCGCAAGGTGCAGAACGCCCTGTTCAACCTGGGCTCCCTGCTGGCGACGCTGCCGGCGGATCTGCACCCGGCCCAGCCGCGGGTGGAGCAGGGCGACGTGGATCGGCTCGAGGCGAGCATCGACCGCTACAACGCCGATCTGCCCACGCTGCGCAGCTTCGTGCTGCCCGGCGGGCACCCCGCGAACGTCGCGCTGCATGTGTGTCGGACGGTGTGTCGCCGCGCGGAGCGGCTGTGCGTGCAGCTTCAGCGGCAGGCGCCGGATCTCGATCCCTTCGTGATCCCGTACCTGAACCGCCTGAGCGACGCGTTCTTCGTGTACAGCCGCTACGCCGTGCACGCGGTGGGCGCCGAAGAGCTGCTCTGGACGCCGAACGACGCCTGACCCCTGGCGCCCGCGCCGCGCCTCAGCCGCGGGCCACGCCCCAGCCCTCCAAGAACCGGAACCGCTCCACGAAGCCGAACTTGCTGTAGCAGGCCACCGCCGAGCCGTTGTCGGGCTGCACGTTGAGGGCGACGTGGCTCACGCTGGGCCACAGGCGGTCGAGCATGTGCCGCACGCAGCGGCTGGCGAGGCCCTGCCCGCGGTGGTCGATGTGGGTGACGATGTTGCCGATGGCCGCCACGTCGTGGCGCGCGCTGAGCACATGCACGCCGGCGGCGCTGATGAGCTCGCCCTCGGCGTCGCGCACGCCGCAGTACAGGCCGGTGTCGAGCTGCGCGGGGTCGAAGAAGTTGTCGGGGTAGTGCCGGTAGAGCTGCATCAGCGCGCCGGTGTCCTTGTGGCCCAGCACCTCGACCCCCGCGCTGTCGCCGTGGGCGATGAACTCGGGCTGGCGCAGGCCCATGCGCATCATCGGGCGGGCGTCCACGAAGTCGTAGATCGCCTCGACGGCGGCGCGGTGGCCGGGGCGGATGTGCCCGTGGAACCGGCGGGGCAGGTCGTCCTTGAAGGCCGCCAGGATGGCCTCGACGTCCACCGGATCGCCCGCGGTCAGCACCGTGGGCACGCTGAGCCCGCCGTACACCAGGAGCACGGCGGTCAGCGCCCCCTCGTCCACCAGCGCGTACCACTCGCAGTGCTCGGCGTAGGGGGTGTCGAGATCGCCCAGCATGTAGGCCGAGTTGATGGGATCGCGGCCCAGGAAGATGGGCAGCCGCGGATCGTCCGCGGCGAGCTTGATGGCCCGATCCGCGCGGCGCTGCGCGGCCGGCGTGGGGCCCTTGCGCCGGGGGGCGTTGGCCTGCGGCGGCGGGGTCGGGCTGCGGGCCCCCGGGGTGCTCCCCTGCGAGGGCGGCGGGCTCGCGGGCGGGGGATCGAGCGGGCCCCGGCCAGGGGCCGGGGTGGGCTGCTTCGAGACCACCTTCACGCCACCGATGACGTCGCCGGACCGGCCGCCCGACTTCTCCAGCAGCTGGATGGACCCGATGACCATGTGGTGATCGACGGCCTTGAGCATGTCGTAGAGGGTGAGCGCGGTGACGCTGACGGCGGTGAGGGCCTCCATCTCGACGCCGGTGCGGTCCCGGGCGACGCAGGTGGCGGTGATCTCCAGGCGCTGCTCGGGCCAGGCCAGCCGGATGTCGACGACCACGGAGGACAGGGCGATCTGGTGGCACAACGGGATGAGGTCGGCGGTGCGCTTGGCCGCCATGATGCCGGCCAGCCGGGCCGTGGCGAGCACGTCGCCCTTGGGCGTCTGGCCGTCGGCGATGCGCCGCAGGGTGTCGGGGCCCACCCCCACGTGACCATGGGCCACCGCCGTGCGCGCCGTGGTGGGCTTCTCGCCCACGTCCACCATCTTGACGTGGCCTGCTGCATCGACGTGGGTCAGATCGCTCATGGGCACCTTTCGCGGCGGTCGCGGGGGGACGCCGCACGATAGACGGCGGGCGCACCTTGTCAACCGTGGCCGGCATCGGTTCAATCCCGGGCTCGACGGGAGGTGGTGTTGAAGCAACTGTGGTACCGCGTGCTGGTGGGGTTCTATCGGCTGATGGGATCGACGCCCACCCAGGCCGAGTGGCGCGCGCGGCGGGCGCTGAAGGCGCCCGACCGGGTGAAGGCGGACGTGGAGCAGCACCTGGAGCGGGCCAAGGACGACCGCTTCACCTGCCACGCCTGCGGCCAGCTGCTCGTGGGCGGCGACCGGGTGTGCTCGCGCTGTGGGGCGCGGCAGTGGGTGCCCGGCTGGCTGCGCA
>JAUHVS010000814.1 GCA_030424955.1 bacterium
CTCAAGGGCGCGTGGGATCCCAAGGGCACCTGGCCGCAGCGCCTGGGGCTGAGCACCATGCCCACCACCTGGCTCATCGACCGCACGGGCGCGGTGGTCAAGGTGCACGCCGGCTACCACGCGGGCGACGAGGCCGGCCTCGAGGCGGCCCTCAAGGCCCTGCTCGCCCCCCCCGCCCCCTGAGCTGAGGCGGCCTCAGGGATCGCGCAGCCAGTCGAAGCGCGGCGTGAAGTCGCCGATCACCTGGTAGGGCTGGGCCAGCTGCGGGCGCAGGCCCTGGTCCCGGGCCGCGTGGTGGGTCCAGTAGGGGTCCTCCAGGTGCGCCCGCCCGATCACCACCAGATCGGCCCGCCCGGCGGCCAGCACGCTGTTGGCGTCGGCGTGGCTCGAGATGCCCCCCACCGCCAGCGTCGGCACGTCGGCCTCGAGCCGCACCCGCTCCGCGAACGGGGTCTGGTACAGCCGGCCGTAGCGCGGGCGCTGATCCACGTGGTTGCCGCCGGAGCTCACGTCGATGGCGTCCGCCCCGGCCGCCTTCAGGGCGCGGGCGACGGCCACCGCGTCGTCGGGGGTGAAGCCCCCCGGCACCCAGTCCGTGGCCGAGATGCGCACCACGATGGGCTTGTGGGCCGGCCACACCGCGCGCACGGCCGCGAAGACCTCCAGCGGGAAGCGCAGCCGCTGGCTGAGGGGCCCGCCGTAGCCGTCGGTGCGCAGGTTGCTGAGCGGCGACAGGAAGCTCGACAGCAGGTAGCCGTGGGCCATGTGCAGCTCGATGAGATCGAAGCCCGCGGCCTCGGCCCGCTCGGCGGCCCGTACGAAGTCGTCGCGCACGGCGTCCATGTCGGCGCGGTCCATGGCCTTGGGCACCGGCCCGTCGGGCAAGAACGGCAGCGCCGAGGGCGCCAGCAGCGGCCACGCCTCGTCTGGGGGCAGCGGGGCACCCTTGCCGTGCCAGGGGCGGTGCGTCGCGCCCTTGCGGCCCGCGTGGGCGAGCTGAACGCCGATCTTGGCCGGGCTGACCTGGTGCACGAAGTCGGTGATGCGCCGCCAGGGCGCCACGTGCTCGTCGCGGTACAGGCCGGCGCACCCGGGGCTGATGCGGCCCTCGGCCTGCACGTCGGTCATCTCGGCGATGATCAGCCCGGCGCCGCCCACCGCCCGGCTGCCCAGGTGCACCAGGTGCCAGTCGTTCACCGCGCCGTCGTCGGCCGAGTACATGCACATGGGCGACACGACGATGCGGTTGGGCAGCTCGAGCTCGCGCAGGCGGAAGGGCGTGAACATCGGCGGCACCCCCTGCGGGGCGCCGGCGGCCTCGGCGAAGGCGGCGTCCACCCGGTCGACGAAGGCCGGGTCCCGCTGGCGCAGGTTGGCGTGGGTGATGCGCAGGCTGCGGGTGAGCAGGCTGTAGGCGAAGGTCAGGGGGGCCAGGGCGTCGACGTAGCGCTCGGTGTCCTCGAACCAGCCCAGGCTCACGGCGGCGGCGCGCTGGGTGCTGGCCACGGCGCGCTGCCGGTCGGCCTGGTAGGCCGTCAGCGCCGCGTCGCGGTCGGTGGGGTGGGCGTCCAGGGCGTCGGCCAGGGCGATGGCGTCCTCCATGGCCAGCTTGGTGCCGGACCCGATGGAGAAGTGGGCGGTGTGCACGGCGTCGCCCAGCAGCACCACGTTGCCGTGCCACCAGCGCCCGCAGCGCACGGTGGGGAACTGCCGCCAGATGCTGCGGTTGGTCAGCAGCGGGTGGCCCTCGAGCTCCTCGGCGAACAGGGCCTCGCAGTAGGCGGCCGTCTCGGCCTCGGTGGCGTCGGCCAGCCCGGCGGCGCGCCAGGCGGCCTCGGTGGTCTCGACGATGAAGGTGCTGCGCCCCGCCTCATAGTTGTAGGCGTGCACCCGCCACAGCCCGTGGGCGTTGGCCTTGAAGTAGAAGGTGAAGGCGGGGAACTGCCGGGTGGTGCCCAGCCAGGTGAAGCGGTTGGCCTCGAAGCGCACGTCGGGCTGGAAGTGCTCGGCCTGGTCGTCGCGCAGGCGGCTGTTGAGGCCGTCGGCGGCGATCACCAGATCGGCGTCGGCCAGGCCGTGATCCGCCAGGCTCGCGAGCCCGTCCACGGTGACCTCGTGGCGCAGATCCACCCCCACCTCGCGGGCGCGATCGGCGAGCACGTTCAGCAGGCGCTGCCGCGACAGGCCCGCGAAGCCGTGGCCCACCGACCGCACGCACTCGCCGCGGTGGTGCACGTCGATGGCGTCCCAGTGCGCGAAGTCGGCGGTGATGGCGGCGTAGGTGGCCGGATCGGCGGCGGCGATGTTGCCCAGGGTCTGGTCCGAGAACACCACGCCGAAGCCGAAGGTGTCGTCGACGCGGTTGCGCTCCAGCACCGTGACCGACCACGCCGGGTGGCGCGCCTTGAGCAAGATGGCGGCATAGAGCCCGCCGGGGCCCCCCCCTACACAGACCACGCGCATGTGTGTCCTCCCCGATGATCGCGGCAGCGTAGACCGTGGCGGCCCGGTTTGTCAGGGGCTCGGCGCCGGGCCCTCGGCGAGCAGGACGTCGCACACCACCGGGCGGTGGTCCCAGTACACGGCGTCCATCACCGGGGTGGTGCCCGGGTGGCCGCCGTGGATCAGGCAGTCGCCCACCAGCCGGTCCGACAGCACGTGGTCGATGCGCACGGGGATGCCCGCGTAGGTGGCCGGCGCGTCCCGGTCGGTGGGGGA
>JAUHVS010000815.1 GCA_030424955.1 bacterium
CCTGGGGCTGGCCATGTTCCCCTGGAAGCTCATCGAGAGCACCGAGGGCTACATCTTCACCTGGCTGGTGGGCTACTCGGCCCTGCTGGGCCCCATCGGCGGGATCCTCATCGCCGACTACTTCATCCTGCGCCGCACCAAGCTGGACCTGACCGGGCTGTACCAGCGCACCGGCAAGTACGCCTACGTGGGCGGCGTCAACCCCGTGGCCGTCATCGCCGGCACCCTGGCGGTGCTGCCCAACGTGCCCGGCTTCCTCAAGCAGGCGGGCGCCATCGAGTCGGTGGCCCCCTTCTGGAGTGAACTCTACACCTACGCGTGGTTCGTCGGCTTCGGGCTGGCGGGCGCGCTCTACCTCGTGGGCATGCGACTCATGCCCGCCAAGGACTGAACCCATGTCGACGTTCCCGTTCGCCCCGCGCAGCTACGACTTCGCTGAATACATCGACTGCCACAACTACATCGGCGGGGCCTGGGTCCCGGCCGCTGCGGGCGCCTCGATGCCGGTGCTGAACCCCCGCCACGGCAAGGTGATGGGGCACGTGACCCTGTCCACCCGCGACGACATCGACGCCGCCGTCGCCGCCGCCGAGGCCGCGCTGCCCGGCTGGCAGGCCACGCCCATCAAGGAGCGGGCGCAGATCATGTTCCGGCTCAAGGAGCTGATGGAGCGCGACCGCGAGGAGCTCGCCTGGCTCGTCAGCCACGAGAACGGCAAGGACATGGCCCAGGCCTACGGCGACGTGAACAAGGGCATCGAGTGCGTCGAGTTCGGCTGCGCCCTGCCCAACCTCGCCCAGGGCGAGCAGCTGGACGTCAGCCGGGGCATCAACTGCCGCGTGCAGTACGAGCCGCTGGGCGTCGTCGCCGGCGTCACCCCCTTCAACTTCCCGTGCATGGTGCCCCTGTGGATGATCCCGCAGGCGCTCACCGCCGGGAACTGCTTCCTGCTCAAGCCCAGCGAGCAGTTGCCCTACAGCGCGCTGAAGCTCGCCGTGCTCCTCGAAGAGGCCGGCCTGCCCAAGGGCGTGCTCAACATCGTCAACGGCGGCCGTGAGGCCGTCGAGGCCCTGTGCGACCACCCCGGCGTCAGCGCCTTCGGCTTCGTGGGCAGCACCAAGGTCGCCAAGCTCACCTACGCCCGCGCCGCGGCCGGCGCCAAGCGCGCCCTGTGCCTGGGCGGCGCCAAGAACCACCTGGTGGTGGTGCCCGACGCCGATCCCGAGCTGACCGCGCAGACCCTGGTGGCCAGCGCCTACGGCTGCGCGGGCCAGCGCTGCATGGCGGCGTCGGTGGTCATCGCGGTGGGCGACGTGCAGGCCATCATCGACCGCACCGTCGAGATCGCCGCGGGCATGACCCTGGGCGAAGACATGGGCAGCATCATCAACCACCTCAGCCTCGGCCGCATCACCGGCTACATCGACCAGGCCGAGCAGCAGGGCGTCAAGATCCTGCTCGACGGCCGCGGCGCCACCGTGCCGGGCGCCGAGGGCGGCTACTGGGTCGGGCCCACCATCCTCGACAACGTCACCGCCGACATGCCCGCGGGCTGCGACGAGATCTTCGGCCCGGTGCTCAGCATCATCCGCGTCGACACCCTCGACGAGGCCATCGCCATCGAGAACGCCAACCCCTATGGCAACGCGGCGGCCATCTTCACCACCAGCGGCCGGGTGGCCGAGTACGCCACGCAGCGCTTCAACGCGGGCATGACCGGCGTGAACATCGGCGTGCCCGTGCCCCGCGAGCCCTTCAGCTTCGGCGGCTGGAACGACAGCAAGATCGGCCATGGCGACATGACCGGCTACGACGGCTTCCGGTTCTGGACCCGCGCGCGCAAGGTGACCACCCGCTGGGCGGTCTCCAAAGACGCCACCTGGATGTCCTGAGGAGCGGCGACGATGTCTGATCACACCCCGTCCATGTCCTCCGAAGAGATGGTGCGCCTGTGCAAGGCCCACACCCTCTACACCTGGAGCGCCCAGAAGGCCGTCAACCCCTACCCGGTGGCGCGCACCGAGGGCATCTACATGTATGGCCCCGAGGGCCAGAAGTGGATCGACTTCAACAGCCAGCTGATGTGCGTGAACATCGGCCACGGCCACCCCAAGGTGGTGGCGGCCATCCAGCGCCAGGCTGAGCAGATGGCCTACGTGTATCCCGGCACCGCCACCGAGATCCGCGCCAAGGTCAGCCAGAAGCTCGCCCGGCTCATGCCCGGCGACATCAACACCTTCTTCTTCACGCTGGGCGGCGCCGAGGCCAACGAGAACGCCATCAAGATGGCGCGCCAGTACACCGGCCGGCACAAGATCATCACCCGCTACCGCAGCTACCACGGGGCCACCAACGCCACCATGGCGCTCACGGGCGATCCGCGGCGCTGGTTCAACGAGCCGGGCATGCCGGGCGTCGTGCGGGTGATGGATCCCAGCCCCTACGACTACAGCTTCGGCGACACCGACGAAGAGAAGACCGCCAACAACCTCAAGTACCTCGAAGAGGTCATCATGTATGAGGGCCCGCAGACCATCGCGGGCATGCTCATCGAGACCGTCACGGGCACCAACGGCGTGCTCGCGCCGCCCAAGGGCTACCTGCAGGGGCTGCGTGCGCTGCTCGACAAGTACGGTATCCTCATGATGGTCGACGAGGTCATGGCGGGCTTCGGGCGCACCGGCAAGCTGATGGCCT
>JAUHVS010000033.1 GCA_030424955.1 bacterium
CGGCCGAGGCCGCGGTGGGCTAGAAGCGCCCGCCGAGTTGGAAGATGGCGCCGCCGTTGGCGGTGGGCGCGACGCTCGGGGCCGGCGCCGACGGCGCGCTGGGCGCCATGGCGTCGAGGATGAAGGTCGCGATGCTCGCCCCGATGAGGCCCGCGCCCACCCCCAGGCCCGCGATGCCCGCGCCCTTGGTGTTGTAGACGTTCGGGCACTCCGTGCGGCTGCGGCCGTCGTCGCAGGTGATCTCGCCATCCAGCACGATGAGCCACGTGCCGACGCCCGCCAGCACCGCCCCGCCGATCACCATGCCCACCGCCGCGCCGGTGTGGCTGTTGCCCCCGGCCGCCACCGGCGGGAGGGCGGGCTTGGGCGGCTCGAGGCTGGAGCCGATGGGCTCGTCCTCCTTGAGCCCCGCGTTGAGATCCACCACGAGGGTCAGCGCGATGGTGACGGGCTTGTCGAGGGCGTTGATGGTGCGCTCCTGCAGCAGGAAGCCCTCCTTCTTGAGCGTCAGGCTGTGCTTGCCGGCCTTCACCTTGCCTTCGTAGGGCGTCTTGCCGACGGGCACGTCATCGATGGTGACCGCGGCGCCCTCGGGCGCGGTGGTGATGGTCACGCTGACCATCGCCGGCGTCGCAGGCTTGGCCGGCGCGGGGGCGGGCATCGGCGCGCTCAGCGCCGCGCTGAGCTCGCCCACGACCTTCGTGATGGTGCCGTCTACCTCTTCCACCGCGCAGAGCTCGCACGTGCTCTTCTTCTCGGTGCGGGTGTGCAGCGCCTGGTCGTACAGGCTGAACTTCACCTCGTAGATCTCGTCGTTGTTCACCACCGAGCCCGTCAGCACGAAGCGGGCCTTGGCCGCCTTCGCGAGGGCCTCACCGCAGGTGTCGGTGCCGCAGGCGTCCTTGACCTTGGCGGCCTTGAGCGCGGCCTCGGTGGCCTTCGCCGAGATCAGGGTGGCCTGCTTGCCCAGGACCCCCCGCAGGTGCGCGTCGAACCCCTGGGCCACGGGCGCGGTCACGCCCTTGGCCGCCGGCAAGGTCGGGGCGACCACGGTGGGCTTCGCGGCGTGCGCGAAGGAGGCCCAGCACAGGGCGAGGGCTGCAAGGGTCCAGCGGGCGTTCGTCGGGTTCATGCGTCCTCGGCGGGCACGTAGGCGATGATGGCCGTGACGTTGTCGACGCCCCCGGCATCCAGCGCAAGCTCGATCAGGGCGTCGGCCGCGGCTTGCGGGTCGAAGTCGGCCCCGGTGAGCCGGCTGGCAATCGTTGCGTCATCGACCAGATCGGTCAAGCCATCGGAGCAAAGCAGATAGCGATCGTCTGGCTGTACGGCGAGGCGCCAGCGGTCCACGACCACTGTCGGGCGCAGCCCGATGCCTCGATTGATGATGTTTCGAAACGGGAAATCCGCCACCTGCTCCGGTCGCAAGAGGCCCGCGGACAGGTAGTCGTTCAGCAGCGAGTGGTCGCTGCTGAGCTGCACCAGCGTGTCGCCGCGCTGGCGGTAGGCCCGGCTGTCGCCCACGTTGGCGAGCAGCAGGTCGGGCTCGCGGAACCAGGCCCCCACGAGGGTGGTGCCCATGCTGAAGACGTCGCCGCGATCGTCCGCCCGGTGGACCGCGCGGTTGGCGCCCTCGAAGGCCCGCACCAGCCGGGTGAGGTCGTCGGGGATCGGGCGCAGCCAGCGGATCCACCACGGGCTGCGGGGGGCGGGGCGCTCCAGGGCCTCCCGCACCGCGTCGACCGCCATCCGGCTGGCGACGTCCCCGCGCTCGTGCCCCCCCATGCCATCGGCCAGGAGCGCGAGCCGCCGGGGCTCGACCACCGCGTAGGTGTCCTCGTTGTGCTCGCGCACGCGCCCCACGTGCGTGGCCGCGCCGAAGCGGAGGTCAGCGTTCGTCATCGCCGCCAGGGGGGGCTGAGGATGGGCGGGCGCTCCTTGTCCTTCTGGCTGCGCTGGAGCTCGATCTCGGTGAAGAGCGCGGCCGGCGCCACGGCGCTGACCGGCACATACCCGCTCTCGGCCCCGCAGTAGCCGTTGAAGACGCCCATGGTGTCGCTCACCGCGACCACCTTGCTCACGACGGTCAGCGGCGTGCCCACCATCTCGACGCCCCGCACCAGGGACTCGGCGCCGGTCTTGGCGTCGACCCGGTAGACCATGCGCGGGATGCCCTTGAAGGCCTGGTAGCCGTAGCTGCTGGTGTTGGTGTTGCCGCCGGTGATGTCGCGGATGATCAGCCCGTACGGCTTGCCCTGCTCGCGCACCTTGGCGAGCAGCAGGTCCTTGAGCTTCGCGCGGGTCACCGTGGCCGACGGCGCGCCCTCGACGATGAGGTTGCCCATGCGCGCCATGGGGTGATGGGTCCCCTGCGCCCGCCCGTGGCCGTTGCTGTGGGGCGCGCCCTCCACCGGCGTGCGGCTGGTCAGGAAGTCCTTCAGCACCCCGTCCGCCACCAGCACGGTGTTGCGCGCCGCGACCCCCTGATCGTCGTAGCGGTACCAGCCGTTGAGCCCCTCGTCGCCGAAGGTGCGGGTGGTGGGATCATCGCGCACCGACAGGAACGTCGGCAGGATCTGGCGCCCGATCTGGCCCTTGAAGGTGCGGCCCTCGTTCTCATCGTTCTGCCGCTCGCCCTCGAGCCGGTGGCCCACCGCCTCGTGGAAGAAGACGCCGGTGGCCTCGGGCTCCAGGATCGCCGGGCCGGTGTAGGGATCGGCCATGGGCGCCTTGGCGAGGGCCTTGAGGTTCGCCAGGGCCGTGTCGACCTTGCCGAGCAGCACCGCCTCGTCGGGGATCTCGTCCCAGGCCCGGCCGTAGAGGGTCTCGCCCTGCTCCAGCAGCATGCCGTCGGGGGCCTGCGCCACGGCGTGGAAGGCGACCTGGTAGATCAGCCGCTCCTGGATGAGCCGGGTGCCCTCGGAGTTGACCAGGTAGGTGCGCGCGTGGTTCGCGCTGATGCGCACGCTGCCGTCGAGCAGATCGGCGCCGCGGAACCGGGCCGAGAGGGTGCGCGCGAGGCGCTCCCAGGCGGCGCGATCGACCGCCAGCTGCACCGGGGGATCCACGTGCTGTACGGGCGGCGCCTTGCTGAAGCTGTCGACGTGGGTCTCCTCGACGGCGCTGACCTGCTTGGCCTTCTTCTGCAGGAAGTTGCTCAGGGCCTGCTTGTAGGCCCGGTCGGTCAGCAACCACAGGGTCGAGCGGATGGCCTCGGGATCGTCGTCGAGGGCGACGGTCTTGCTGGGCCGGAAGCCCTCGATGGGCTCGAACATGAGCTGATCGTCGGGCTTCTCGCCCGAGTCGAAGCGGTAGTCGCCCACGCGCACGTCGGCCGAGACGATGCGCCCCCGCTCGTCATCGGCGTGCATCAAGGCGCCGAAGCGGGCCTCGACCTCGACCTCATCGCGCTCGACGAGGCGGTAGCTGATGAAGTAGGGCGTCTCGTGTTCGCCGAGCTTCAGCTGGGCCTTGCTGCGGCTCAGCTCGGCCTCCAAGGTCGACAGCAGCGTGCGGCGTGGATCTTCCCCCTTGCCTGCGACGGCAAGGGCCGGCAGACCGAGGGCGAACAACAGGACCGTGAGGGCGCGCATGACGGCGAAGACCTCCGAATTGAGCCGTGGGGACGATAAGTCGGACAGCCCCCCACGGTCAAGGTTGCCTAATTTCAACGTTTTCCACTGATTTCGGACATTTGCACGCGCCTGCCCACCAGCTTGAGGTCGACTTCGGGCCCCCCGGGGCCTGGGTGGCCGCCCACGGCCTGCCCGAGGGCGCCGCGCTGCTCGACGCGGGGGGCCCCGTCGCGCCGCCTGCGCGCTTCGCCGCGCTCTGCCTCGACCCGGCCGCCGTGCTGTCACTGCCCGCGCCCGGCCCTCGGCCCTTTGAGGCCCTGGCCGCCTTCGCCGCGCCCGCCCGAGCCCTCGACTGGCGGGGCATCCCCGGGCCCCACCCCCTGGTGGTCTGCGCCCTGGCGTACGACCTGGGCCGCGCCGTGGAGCGGCTGCCCACCCGCGCCGCCGCCGACAGCCCCCTGCCCGCCCTCTGGGCCGCCCGCTACCACGCGGCGTACGTGTGGGATCGGCGCACCCGTTCGGGACGGATCGTCAGCCATGACGCCGCCTCGGCCGCCGCCCTGGCCGCGCGGCTGGCCGCCGGCGGGCCGACCCCGACCGCCCCTTCGCTGGGCCCCGCCCGCCCGGGGATGGACGCCGCGGCGCACCGCCAGGCGGTGCAGGCCGTGCTCGCGCACATCGCGGCGGGCGACGTGTACCAGGTCAACGTCACCACCCGCTTCGCCGCGCCCATCGAGCGGCCGGGGGACGCCGCGGCGCTCTTCACCGCCCTGCACGCCCGCAGCCCCGCGCCCTTCGCCGCGGCGCTGAGGCTCGACGCCAGCCACGCCATCCTGAGCGTCAGCCCGGAGCGCCTCGTGCGCTGGACCGCAGCCGGCGTGGCCGAGACCCGCCCCATCAAGGGCACCCGGCCGCGCTACGCCGATCCCACCGCCGACGCGGCGGCCGTGGCCGATCTCAAGGCCAGCGTGAAGGACGGCGCAGAGCACGTGATGATCGTCGACCTCGAGCGCAATGACCTGGGCCGGGTGTGCGAGGTGGGCAGCGTGCACGTGCCGCGCCTGCGCGCCGTGGAGAGCTACGCCACGGTGCACCACCTGGTGAGCGACGTGGTCGGTCGCCTGCGCGCCGACGTGGACGACGCGAGCCTGCTGCGGGCGCTGTTCCCCGGGGGGAGCGTCACCGGCGCGCCGAAGGTGCGAGCGATGGAGATCATCGAGGCCCTGGAGCCGGTGCGCCGCGGCATCTACTGCGGCGCCATCGGCTACCTGGACGCTGCGGGCGGGGGGGATCTGAACCTGCCCATCCGCACGGCCTGGCTCACGGCCGACACGGCGTACTACCAAGCGGGGGGCGGCATCGTGGCCGACTCTGATCCGGCCGCGGAGTGGGCCGAGGTGCTGACGAAGGCGGAGGCCTTCCTGGCCCTCACCCGGCGCTGAGCGGGCTACTCGACCAGATCGGGCGGATCGAGGCCGGGCGGGGCGTCACCGGGCGCGGCGCCCTCGGGCACGGGGGCCTCCAGGGCCGGGGTGTCGCGCAGCGCCTCCTCGGTGGTGCCGTCGATGGGCACGTCGGCGGGGGTCGCCTCGGGGCGCGTGGCCTTCTGCCGCACACAGTGCTCACCGCCGACCGCGAACTGGCTCTTGGTGGCGTTCCAGGTGCCCCCGCCGTGCCAGGTCTTGTCGTAGCCCCACAGCCCGTCGAGGGTGCAGCCGTTGTCGGTGATGCGCAGCCGCGCGCTGCCGCGCATGGGCATGATCGCCGCCAGGGGGTTGCCCGGCTTGATCCACTCCAGCTCCAGCAGATCGGCGTTGATGCGGCCGCGCACTCGCCCGTTGTGATCGGGGCCCCGGGGATCCTGGTAGGTGCCGGTCACCACGTTCTTGCTGTGCACCAGCCTCATGTCGCCGAACTCGCGGCTGTACCACTTGCCGGTGAGGTTCAGGCCAGGGATCGGGCGGCCCGGCTGCATCACCGGCCCGGTGGGCTGGCTGCCGCAGCCGAGGCTGAGGAGGAGGCCGGGGCCAACGAAGAGCGCCAGGACGAGAGCTGTGACACGCATATCGCACGCTCCAAGGTGAGGGGGCATCGCCGGGGTGTTGTGGCACCCGGCACCGGCGAGATCAAGAAGCCCGCTGCGCGCGCAGCGCCTCGACGAGCTGATGGTTCAGCCCGTGGCCCGGTCGCCAGGCCACCACCCGGCCCACGAGCGGCGCCCCCAGCCGGGCCAGATCGCCCAGCAGGTCCAGCGCCTTGTGGCGGGCGGGCTCATCGGGCAGGTGGAAGGCGCCGGCCACGGGCGCCCCCGCATCGGTCAGCACCAGGGCGTTGTGCAGCCCGGCGCCCAGCGCGAGACCAGCCGCCCGCAACCGCTCGACATCCCTCATGAAACCGTAGGTCCTGGCCGGGGCGATGGCCGCCGCGAAGTCGGCGAGATCCGTCTCGCAGCGCCAGCGCGGCGCGGGCGGATGCTCCACGGTCACCGACAGCGTCAGGCGGTCGGCGGGCGACACGCGGATCCAGCGCTCGCCGTCGCGGACCTCGACCGGCGCGGTCGGCCGCCAGGGCGTGACGGCCGAGGCCGTCTCCCGCAGCGCGAGGGCCGCCACCCACGGCGCCGCGCTCCCATCGAGGGCGGGCACCTCGCCCCCGCGGACGGTGATCGCGGCGTCGGTGACCCCGAGGCCCACCAGCGCCCCCAGCAGGTGCTCCACCATCGCCACGGGCCCAGTTGGCGTCTGGAGGGTGGTGGCCCGCCGCGCGTCCCGCAGGGCCAGATCGGCCAGCGGGGCCCCGTTGAGGGTCAGCCCGTGGCCCCCCGGCGCCGGCGCGACACACGCCTCGCAGGCGGCGCCGCCGTGCAGCCCGACGCCGGCCAGGGTCACGGCCTGCTGGAGGGTTCGGCCCATGCGCGCAGGGTGCCGCAGCCAAACGTCTGGAGTCGACCCCCCCGCGCTGGCACGATGAGCCGGAACCCAGCCCGCCCATGCGGCGGCCCCGGGGCCCACGCCCCACCCCCTGCATACCCTTGGATGAGGCGAGCCCATGCGCAGCGATCGGTTCTCTTGGTGGATGGCGCCGGCCCTGGCGGTCGGCCTGACCGGCTGTGGCGGGGACGACGGCGGCGGCGGCACGACGGCTGAGGCCGACATGGGGCAGGCGGCGGCCAGCTTCACGTGCGACGAGGCCCTGCGCCGCGCCGTGCCTGACCAGCCCGCGCCGGCCGACGGCTACACCTGTGCCGCGGAGCCCGCGGCCGTCCAGCTCACGGACACCCGCGGCCGCACCTTCGAGGTCTTCGCCCACGAGGCCAGCCACCCCCTGGCGGACGCCGACGAGGCCTTCCCGTGCGCCGCCTACGCGCCCGCGGACGGCCAGGCGCTGATCGGCGTGATGAAGGCCCCGGCGGCCGCCGCCGGCGCGTGCTCGACCGCGGGCGTGCGCCCCTGGCACTCGGTGCCGTGGGCCGACGCGAAGGCCGCCTGCGAGCGCATCGGCTGGCGCCTGTGCGCCGGCGACGAGCTGCTGCGCGCGTGCCAGGGCCCCAACGGCACCGCGTACGCCTACGGCAGCACCTTCGATGGGGGCGCCTGCAACTTCCGCGAGAGCTACACCGCGCCGGGCGCAAGCGGGCCGAGCGAGGCCCCGACGGGCGCGCTGGCGGAGTGCACCGCGGGCGAGGGCGTGTTCGACGCGAACGGCAACCTGTGGGAGTGGACCGCCGACCGCGACGCCAACGACGACCGCACGCGCTTCTATCAGGGCGCGGGCTGGAAGACGATCGCCGAGCGGCACCGCGACACCGACCAGGTGTGCGAGGTCACGAGCCGCATCCCCGGCCTGAGCGCCGCCAGCTTTGCCAGTGAATCCGTGGGCTTCCGCTGCTGCCGAGACGTGCCGTGAGGCCTCGCGCCCACCTCGAGGGCGCGGCGTGAAGTCCGTCGAGGTCCGCTACGGCTGGCTGCTGCTCACGGCGTCGGTGATCGCGGTGGTGCTGCTACGCCACAACAAGTGGGCCCTGATCGGCTACACGGGCGCCGTGGTCGTCGGCGTGGTGGCCTTCCTCATCGCCGGCCCGCGGCTGGCCGCGCGGGCGGAGCAGCGCTTCACCCGCGACGCGCTGACGCGCCTGCACGCGGGGGACGAGGCCGGGATCATCGCGCTGGTTCAGCAGCAGTGGTGGCTCAAGCACTTCGGCCGCCAGCACCTGCTGGCCGACACCTTGGGCCTCGCCGCCCTGGGCGCCGGCCGCGCCGAGGCCGCCTGCACGCACCTGGCCGAGGCCGTGCGCCTGGCCCCGCCCGACGCCCAGCCCCGCCTGACCGTGCACCTGGCCCAGGCCGAGCGGGCTGCGGGCCGACCCGCCGAGGCCGAGGGCCGCCTGCGGGCGCTCATCGGGCGGCACACGCGGGTCCCCGGGGCGCAGGCTGAGCTGGGTCAGCTGTTGCTGGCCCATGGCGATCCCGCCGAGGCCGCGGCGCTCCTGCGCGCCGCGCTCGCCCAGGGGGGGCAGCGGCAGAACGCGCCGCTCCAGCTCGCCCTCGCCCGCGCGCTGCTGGCGAGCGGTCAGCCAGGGGTTGAGGCCGCGCTGGCCGCCGCCTCCGCCGCGGGCGCTGAGCCGGGCGAGGTCTCCAAGCTGGCCGCGCGGGCCAAGAGCCACGCCACCACGGTGGGGTAGACCTGCGCCGGGGCGGCCCGCCCCAGCAGCAGATCCAGGTGACCAAACGCCACGCCATCGGCCCCGCCGACGGTCACCTCGGTGCAGTCCTCGCTGCCCAGGAGCCGCACGGCGGCGTGCACCGAGGCGGGCGGCGCCACGCGATCCGCGTTCCCCGCGACGCTCAGCAGCGGCACCGTCGCCCGCTGGAGCCGCGCGTGGGTCTCACCCACCGGCGCCCCGTCGAAGCCCAGGTGGCGCACGATGTTGTCGGCGAACTGGTTGAGCAGCCGCCGCGGCACGTCCTCGAGCACCTGCACCATGAACTGCCGCAGCACCCGCGGCGCCACGTTGTGGATGCTCAGGAAGATGTGCTCGGGGAACACCCGCACGTGGCCGGCGAAGGGCGCCAGGGCGGTGCCCAGGCGGCCCAGGCGCACCACGGGCCACCCCCGCAGGAAGCCATCCAGCACCCAGGTCAGGGCCCGCCCCAGCACCCGCCGGTGGTCGGCGAAGTCGGCGGGGCTGCCCAGGGCCACCACGCCCGCGATGGCGGCCCCCACCGTCTCGTGGGTGGCGGCGTGGTACCCGATCAGGCCGCCCATGCTGTGGCCCACCCACAGCACCTGGGCGTGCCCGGTGCGCGCGCAGACGTGGGCGATGGCGGCCGGCGCGTCCTCCCCCGCATACTCCAAGAACCCGTAGCGCCAGCTGTGGCCGAAGAGCAGCTCGGGCCGCTCGCTCGCCCCCGTCCCCCGCGGATCGAGGCACCACACGTCGAAGCCCGCGTCGGCGAGGGTGCGCGCGAGGCTCAGCTCGTCATCGAAGTCGAACAGGCGGCTGTTGCAGGCGAGCCCGGGCGTGCAGATCACGGGCACCCCCCCCGCGGCCGTGCCCCGGGGCCGGATGCGGTGCAGGGCCAGCACCCACCCGTCGGCGGTGCGCACGAAGTGCTGCTCGTCCGGCGCGTGACCCCGCGCGTAGAACCACCGCCAGAACCACAAGTGAGCGGCCACGAGCGCCACCGCGATCACCGCGACGGCCAGCAGATAGGTCAGGGTCAGCATCCCGTCAGGGTGCCATGCGAGCGCCGCCCTGGGACACTCCGATGGCCAAAGCCGACGGAATCCGCCGCCGTTGTTGATTTTCCGTCGTTCAGGGCGTTGACAGACGCCGCCCGACTGGTCAAACGTGCGGGCACCACCTCTGGAGGGGGAAGGACATCATGAACAAGAGCGAACTGATCTCCGCGGTTGCGGACTCCTCGGGCCTCAGCAAGGCTGACAGCGGTCGCGCTGTCGATTCGGTCATCGACGCCATCACCGCCGCCCTCGCGGGCGGTGACAAGGTGAGCCTCGTTGGCTTCGGCAACTTCATGGTTCAGGAGCGCGCCGCGCGCACTGGCCGGAACCCGGCGACGGGTGCTGCGGTGGAGATCCCCGCGAAGAAGCTGCCGAAGTTCAAGCCCGGCGCTGCTCTGAAGGACGCCGTCAACGGCTGATCTCGGAGAAGTGTGGCACCCCGATGGGTGCCTGAGAGGCGCGTCTCCCCCCTGATTCTGGGGTGGGGGTCGCGCCTTTTCTCTTTTTGGGGCATGCGGTTACGGGGGGTGGCCTGCGAGGGCGTCCCCCCTCAGCGTCCCATCAGGGCGCGGCCTGCACGGTCAGCGTGAGCGCCAGGCGGGTCCGGCCGCGCGCGACCTTGAGGGGCACCGCGGTGCCCGGCGCGGTCGACGCGATGAGCCACGGCAGCCCATTGGCGTTCGCCACGGGCTCATCCCCGAAGCTCAGCAGGATGTCGCCCGGTCGCAGGCCCGCCGTGTCGGCCGGGCCGCCCGCCACGATCTTGCTCACCCGGGCCCCAGACCGCCCGGCGAGGCCAGCCTCCCGGGCGAGGCGATCGGTGACCGGCTTGACCACCAGCCCCCCAAAGCCCCGCACGAACCGCCCATCGGCCAGCAGGCGCGACACGACCACGTCCGCCTGATCGATGGGGATCGCGAAGGCCAGCCCCTGGGCGTCGCCGAGCATCACGGTGTTGAGGCCGATCACCTGCCCGTGGGCGTCCACGAGGGGTCCGCCCGAGTTGCCCGGGTTGACCGGCGTGTCGGTCTGGATGAAGGAGCCGAACCGCGGCCCGCCCCCGGGCAGCCGCCGCCGGCCGGTGGCGCTGATGACCCCCACGGTGATCGAGTGCTGCAGCCCGAAGGGGTTGCCGATGGCCGCGACCCACTCGCCCGGACGCAGGGGGGCCTCACGGCCCCGGGGCACGGGCGGCGGGACCGGCTCATCGGTGACCACCAGGGCCAGATCCATCGGGCCGTCGCCCGCCAGGACCCGCCCCGACAGCACCTTGCCGCTCTGTACCCGCACCCGCACGACGTCGGCGTCGGCCACCAGGTGATCGTTGGTGAGGATGTGCCCGGCCGCGTCCCACACGAACCCGGTGCCCGTGCGCTGCGCGCTGAACCGCCCCTGGCGCATTCGCCCGGCGGCCACGCCCACCACCGACGGGCTGACCTGGGCAAACACCACCGAGAAGTCGGGGCCGCCCACCCCGGGGGCCGCCCGCGGCGCGGGAGGTGGCGGCAGCGCGAAGGTCCCGGGGGCCTGGGGTCGCGGCGGTGAGGCCGGCGCCCCGTCGGGGGGCGCGCTCGCCTCGCCCAGGGCCTCGCGCACCGCGGGCACCACCGGGGGCGCGGCGCTGGACGCTGTGACTGGGGCGGGGGTGGGCGCGATGGCCGGGGGGCCGCCGCGCTCGGTGCAGCCGGCCAGGATCAGCAGCGCTGCCGGGAGCGCTGCCGGAGGTCTCATGGCCGAGCCTGGATGAACTTCATGCGCAGGTCGTAGAGCACCGTGTCGAGGAGCCGCGCCTCACCATCGTCCAGGTTGCCGCGGGTCTTGTCGCGCAGCATGGCCAGGGTGTCGATGAGGTGCTGGGCCGCCTCGAGGTCCACGGGCATGTCGGGGCCGCCGTCCATCGCGCCCAGGTGCATCAGCGCCATCGCGTTGAGCGACACGACGTGGGTGGAGAAGGTCATCGCCTGCAGCGTGCGGGCCTTGGGATCCGCCTCGCGGTCGGCCTCGGTGTGGTCCAGCCGGGCCTCACCGTCCGGGCCTGCCTGGAAAACGCGCTTGTCGGCCATGGACGCCCCCTGCTCCGCCTCGGTGGACCTTACTCGTGCTCGCCGGTGATCTTGGCGCGCACGTTGGTCACGCCCACGTTCGAGACCGACACCTTGATGGACTCGGAGCGCGCCTCGGCGTCCTTCAGGTCCGTCAGGCGGGCCACGTAGGCCTCGCGGGTCGTGAAGCCACGGGCGATGTGTCGCTCCACCAGGCGGGTGTCGTAGAGCATCTCGTCGGTCATCTGCATGGGGGGCCTCCGGGTCTGTGGGGTCGAGGGCGCGCGCAGCGGCACCATCGACGCGAACGCGCCGAATGGTGCGGTGGAGTCGGGGCGGCGTCAAGGCCGCGGCGCTGACCCCTTGCCCGCGTGCCTGCGCGCACCGGGAATGCCACGCCGCCCGCGCCCGTTGACAGGGCGCCAGGGCGGCTTAAGGTAACGGCCGCTCGCGCATCCGAGGGGGTTTGCAAGGTGGAACGCAGTGACGTCCGCGTCATCAACGAGCTCGTCCGACAGGAGAGCAGCTTCGTCGACGACATCCTGCACGAGGTCGACAAGGTCATCGTCGGGCAGCGCCCGATGGTCGAGAAGGTCATGCTGGGCCTGCTCACCGGGGGGCACGTGCTCCTCGAAGGTGTGCCGGGCCTCGCCAAGACCCTGACCGTGAACACGCTGGCCTCGACCATGGAGGCGAAGTTCCAGCGCATTCAGTTCACGCCCGACCTGCTGCCGGCCGACGTCCTGGGCACGCAGATCTACAACCCGCAGACCGGCGAGTTCAGCCCCAAGAAGGGGCCGATCTTCGCCAACATCGTGCTGGCGGACGAGATCAACCGCGCCCCGGCGAAGGTGCAGAGCGCCCTGCTCGAGGCCATGCAGGAGCGGCAGGTCACCATCGGCGACGAGACCTACCGCCTGGATCAGCCCTTCATCGTGATGGCCACGCAGAACCCCATCGACCAGGAGGGCACCTACCCGCTGCCCGAGGCCCAGGTCGACCGGTTCATGCTGCTGGTCAAGGTGGGCTACCCCACCCGCGAGGAGGAGCGCGAGATCATCTCGCGGCAGCTCGATCCCACGCCGCCGAACGTGCGCCCGGTCATCACGCCGGAGCGCATCTTCAAGGCCCGCGAGGTGGTCAGCGAGATCTACGTGGACGACAAGGTCAAGGAGTACATCCTCGACATCGTGTTCGCCACGCGGGATCCGGGCAGCCTGCCCGGGCTCAAGGACTACAAGAACTACATCGAGTACGGCGCCAGCCCCCGGGCGAGCATCTGGCTCGCCCGCGCGGCCCGCGCCCACGCCTTCATGAAGCGCCGCGGGTACGTCATCCCCGAGGACATCAAGGCGCTGGCCCCCGAGGTGCTGCGGCACCGCGTCATCCCGACCTACGAGGCCGAGGCCGAGGACGTCACCAGCGACGACATCATCCACCGCATCCTGGACGTCGTGGAAGTGCCCTGATGGCCGGCCTCTCCCGAGAGCTGCTCGCGGAGATCCGGCGCATCGAGATCGTCACCCGGCGGCTGGTCAACCAGCAGATGGCCGGGCAGTACCACTCGGTGTTCAAGGGTCGGGGCATGTCGTTCGATGAGGTGCGCGCGTACGCCCCTGGCGACGATCCACGCGCCATCGACTGGAACGTCACCGCCCGCACCGGCGAGCCCCACGTCAAGACGTTCGTCGAGGAGCGCGAGCTGACCGTGCTCATCGCCGTCGACATGAGCGGCTCGATGGCCTTTGGCACCGTCGGCGACGAGAAGCGCCGGGTGGCCGCGCGGCTCGCCGCCATGATGGCGTTCTCGGCCATCAAGAACGGTGACCGCGTCGGCCTGGTGGCCTTCACCGACACCGTGGAGCGCTACGTGCCCCCCAAGAAGGGGCGCAAGCACGTGCTGCGGATCATCGACGAGATCCTGGCCTTCGACCCCATCGGCGCCGGCACGGATCTGCGGGCGGCCCTGGAGTTCATCGGCCGGGTCAACAAGCGCAAGGCCGTGGTGTTCCTCATCAGCGACTTCCTCGACGACGGCTACAGCCGCCCGCTGCACGTCACGGCGCGCCGCCACGACCTGATCCCCATGACCGTCGTGGACCCCGCCGAGGAGGCCCTGCCCGATCTGGGCCTGCTGGTCATCGAGGATCTGGAGTCCGGCGGCTTCGAGGTCATCGACAGCGGCGCCGCGAGCGTGCGCGCGGGGTACGCCCAGGTGCAGGCCGACCGCCAGACCCAGCGCGACAGCGATCTGAAGCGGTACGGCGTCGCCCCCATCGCGGTGCGCACCGACGCGAAGGATTACGCGGCGCCCCTGGTGAACTACTTCCGAATCCGAGCGAGGCGCGGGTGATGCGACGCGGACGCCCCTCTGCGACGGCCTGGGCCGCCTGGGCCCTCGCCCTGTGTCTGGGATCGGCCCCGGCCCTCGCGGCGCCCGACGCCGGCGCGCCGCCCGCCGACGCCGCCGACGCGGCGGTCGCCCCGGCGCCCAGCGGCCCGCCCCCCACGGTCAACATGACCTGCGCCCCGCAGCCGGTGCGCGTGGGCGATCCCCTCACCTGCACGCTGACCATCGAGCACCGCGCCGACGTGAGCGTGAAGGTGGTGGCCCCGGCCGACGCGAGCCGCCAGGGCGCGCCGAGCCCCGCCGAGCCCACGCCGGACGGCGGGCTGCGCAGCACCCGCGTGCTGGTGCTGCGGCCCTTCGGCCTGGACGACGTGAAGATCAAGGGCTTCTCGGTGATCTGGCAGGAGGCCGGGGGCTACGAGGGCCAGGTGCCCGTGCCGCCCATCCGGGTGGCCGTCAAGAGCATGCTGGTGGGGCAGCTCGACCCGCAGTTCCGCACCTTCAAGCAGCCCCCCGAGGGCGACCAGGCGGGGTTCTTCGCCCGCCACGGGCCGCTGCCGTACGTGATCACCAACTGGGCCCTCATCATCGGCCTGATCGTGCTCGGCACCCTCATCGTGGGGGTCGCCGTCGGCTTCGCCGTGCGGCGGTGGCTGGCGGGCCGCGTGGTCGACACCGGCCCCTACGTCGATCCGCGCCCCGCCCACGTCATCGCCCATGAGCGCATCGCGCGGCTCCAGGCCGAGGATCTGCCCGCGCTGGGCGAGACCAAGCAGTACTACTTCCGGCTGTCGGAGATCGTGCGCGACTACCTGGCGCGGCGCTTCGGCTTCGAGGCCCTCGAGATGACCACCCACGAGATCCTGGCGAGCCTCGACGCGCTGGCGGGCCCGGATCCCGGGGTCGAAGGCCGCGTGGCGGTCCGCGAGTTCCTCGAGGAGACCGATCTGGTGAAGTTCGCCGACTTCGCCCCGGCCGATGATCAGGGCGACACCGTGCTGCGCATGGCCCGGGGGCTGATCGAGCTGACCCGCACGGCCGACACCGCCGCGGCCCCGACGCGCGCAGCGGAGGGCACAGCGTGATCTGGCCCGAGTATCCCCTGTGGAACCACGTGGTGTTCTGGGCGCTGGTGGCCGCCGCGGCCCTGGCCCTCGGCCACGCCTGGCGCACGCGCCGGGTGCGCATCGCCGCCATGCGCTTCCCCGCCGGCCACCGGCTCAACGGGGTGAAGCGGGGCTGGAAGGCCCGGCTGGTCAACCTGCCGCTGGGCCTGCGCACTGTGGCGCTGCCCCTGGCGCTGGTGGCGCTGACCCGGCCGCAGCTGCCCCACGAGGAGACGGCGGAGGTCGAGGGCATCGACATCGTGGTGGCCCTGGATCTGTCGGGCTCCATGGCCAGCGTCGACATCGCGGACGACGCGCTGGTGGCGATGCAGAATGAGGGCAAGGATCCGCCCGACCGCTTCACCATCGCCATCGACGTGCTGCGCGAGTTCATCCAGGGCCGCAAGTACGACCGCGTGGGCCTGGTGGTCTTCGGCAAGCAGGCCTTCCTGCAGTTCCCCCTGACCCTCGACTACGGCGTGATGATCCGCATGCTCGACCGCATGCGCCTGGGCGACATCGACGGCGGCGGCACCGTCATCGGCAACGCCCTGGCCATGAGCATCGCGCGGCTGCGGGAGAGCGAGGCCAAGACCCGGCTGGTGATCCTGATCACCGACGGCGAGGACAACGGCAGCAACATCAGCCCCCTCGAGATGGCCAAGGAGGCCGGCAAGCGCGGCGTGACGGTGTTCCCCATCCTGGTGGGCAGCGACGACCAGAGCCGCCAGCCGACCGAGCTCATCGACGCCTTCACCGGGCTGCGCATCTACAAGAAGGTCGACAACCCCGTGAACCCCGCCCTGCTCAAGCAGATCGGCGACGAGACGGGCGGGCGCTTCTACCGGGCCACCGACCGCAAGGGCCTCAGCGAGGATCTGCGCGACATCCTGGACGAGTTCGAGAAGTCGCGGCTGGTGGACTACGCCGCCGCCGAGCGCACCGAGCTGTATCCGTGGTTCCTGCTGCCCGCGCTGCTGCTGCTGCTGCTCGAGATCCTGCTGTCTCAGACCGTGCTCCGGAGGTTCCCCTGATGATGCGTTGGGGACACGCGGACTGGATCTGGCTGGTGGCGCTGCCGCTGCTGGCCATCGGCCTGTACGCCTGGGGCCACCTGCGCCGCCGCCGGCTCATCGAGCAGGCCGGGCGCTCGGCGCTGATCCGCCGGCTGGTGGCGTCGGTGAGCGTCGAGCGGCGCCTGTTCAAGCAGCTGCTGGTGGTGCTCGCCCTGGGCCTGTGGGTGGCCGCCGCCCTGCGGCCCCAGCACGGCCGCCGGCCCGAGCCCCTGCGCCGCACGGGCATCGACATCGCCATCGCCTTCGACATCAGCAAGTCCATGCTCGCCCGCGACGTGCAGCCCTCGCGCATCGACGCGGCGCGCAGCGAGCTGTCGACCCTGGTGCAGACCCTGCAAGGGCACCGCATGGCGCTGGTGCCCTTCGCCGGCGTGGCCTTCACCCAGAGCCCGCTGACGGCCGACAAGAGCGCGATCCGCCTGTACCTCGACAGCCTCGACCCGCGGCAGATGCCGGTGGGCGGGACCAACCTGGCCATGGCCATCGAGCAGGGCGTCGAGCTGCTCACGGGCACTGAGGATCGCGGCGAGAAGGCCAGCCGCAGCCGCGTGCTGCTGCTGATCACCGACGGCGAGGACGTGGCCCGCGACCAGGGCGAGGCCGCCCGCGCCGCCGCCAAGAAGGCCGCCGAGGCCGGCGTGAAGCTGTACGCGGTGGCCATCGGCACCCTGCTCGGCGAGCCGATCCCCATCTTGAACGAGGACGGCAGCCACGGCGGCTACCAGCGCGACAGCGCGGGCAAGCCGATCTACAGCAAGCTGAACATGAGCCTGCTCGAGGAGCTGGTGGATCTGGCCGATCCCGAGGCCATGGAGGACGTGCGGGTCTTCCACCACGACGGCAGCCAGTCGATGGCCGTGCGCCTGTCGAACGCCCTGGACGGCCTGCAGAAGAGCACCATCGAGAGCAACCTGCGCCACCGCTTCGGCGAGAAGTACCAGTACGCGCTGCTGCCCGGGCTGCTGCTGCTGCTCATCGAGCTGCTGCTGAGCGAGCGCCGGCGGGCCCGCGCCAAGGAGGAGGTGGCCTGATGCGCCGACTGCTGCCTCTGTTCGCGTGGCTGCTGCTGACCGGCCACGGCCCCTTCCAGTGCCAGAGCCCCGAGGTCGACCGCGCCACCACCGCCCTGGCGGCCGGTGAGCACCAGTCGGCCCTGGACGCCCTGGCCGAGGTCGCCGACGACGCCCCCGAGGTGCACCTGGCCCGCGGGGTGGTGCACCTGCTGCGCGATGAGCTGGATGAGGCCAACAGCGCGCTGGACCAGGCCTACCGGCTCGTGGCCGGCGCCGAGGCCCGTGGCGAGCCGCTGCCGAACGGCAAGGCCCTGCGCGGCCGCATCGCCTTCGCCCGCGGGCTGGTGGCGGCGCAGCGGGACGCCTGGGTGGACGCCCAGGTGGAGTTCCGCAAGGCCCTCGAGGTGGATCCCACCGACGATGACGCCCGCTGGAACCTGGAGATGGCCTGGTACAAGGCCAACCCCCCCTGCCCGGCTCGCGAGGACGACCACGAGCCCGACGACACCCGCGCCGACGGCAAGCCCTGGGCCGAGGCCCACGCCAAGGACCGCCTGCTCTGCCCCGGCAACAGCGACTGGTTCGCCCTGCCCGACGTGCCGGTGAACGGCATGCTGTATGTGCGGCTCAAGGCCGAGATCGACACCTCGGACGACGAGACCCGCGACCTGACCCTGTCGCTGTTCGGCCCCGGCGACGCCGACGACGCCCCCACCCGCAGCGTGCCCGCGAAGGGCGGCAAGGCGGCGACGGGCATCGGCGGCGTGCGGCGCGGCGGCGTGTGGCACGTGCGGGTGGAGGGCCCCGGCCGCGCCGAGGCCACCTATGGCCTCGAGGTCGAGGTCGTGCCCCCGTGCCCCGTGGACGACAGCTTGGAAGAGAACGACAGCCGCGAGGTGGCCAAGCCCGTCAAGGAGGGCGAGCAGAAGAGCCTGAAGGCCTGCCCTGGCGACGCCGACTGGTACCGCATCGACGTGCCGCGCACGAAGGGCATGCGGGTGAGCATCGCCTACGACGCCAGCCGCGCGCCCCTGCGGGCGACCCTGTACGACCAGTTCGGCACCCAGCTTGTGGAAGGCCGCGAGGGGCCCAACGGCATCGGGCTGCGCATCCCGCAGCTCGACGAGCCGCCCCCCACCGATGACGCCACACAGGGCGGCCAGGGCAAGCCGGCGGACGCCACCCCGCCGCCCGAGGGGCCGCCCCAGGCGTGGTACGTCGAGGTCATCACGGCCACGGACGAAGAGAACAACTACGCCCTGCAGGTGCAGCCGGACGACAACGACGGCGGCAAGGACAAGGACGACAACCAGCAGGACCAGAAGGACGATCAGCAAGACAAGCAGGACGACCAGAAGGACCAGCAAGACAAGCAGGACGACCAGAAGGACCAGCAAGACAAGCAGGATCAGAAGGACAAGCAGGACGA
>JAUHVS010000816.1 GCA_030424955.1 bacterium
CTCTCGCCCCCAAACTTGTGGAACGTGGGCTGGAAGTACACCGGCCGCCAGCGGATCCCTGGCAGCGCGCGCGCTGTGAGGCTGCGGGCCCAGTCGAAGGGGTTGAGGAACGCGGCCCCGACCAGCTCGAAGGGTCGGGTGGTCCCCCGCCCCTCGCTCAGGTTGGTGCCTTCGATCAGGCACATCCCGGGGTAGACGGCCGCCGTGTCGGGCGTGGGCATGTTGGGCGACGGCTGCACCCAGGGCAGCCCCGTCTGCTCGTGGTACATGGCCCGGCGCCAGCCGGTCATCTCGACCACGGTCAGCCGACCACCCCAGCCCTCGCGGGCCTGGAGCAGGCTCACCACCTCGCCGATGGTGAGCCCGTGCCGGGTGGGCAGCGACCACAGCCCGACGAAGCTGGTGTAGCCCTCGCGGATCATGGGGCCCTCGACCGCCACCCCGCCGATGGGGTTGGGGCGATCGAGGATCATGACCTCAACGCCCACCTGGGCCGCGGCCCTGAGCGCCAGCGCCGCGGTGTAGATGTAGGTGTAGTAGCGGCTGCCTACGTCCTGCAGATCCACGACGAGCACGTCCAGATCGGCCAGATCGCTGAGCCGCGGCGCCAGGCTCGCCTCGTCGGCCCCATAGAGCGAGCGCACGGGCGCGCCGGTGACGGGCTCCACCGCCTCGGCGTCGGTCACCGAGACCATGTCCTGCGCGTCTGCCCAGATGCCGTGCTCAGGACCGAAGCAGCGCACCACGGGCACCTGCGCGTCGACGAGGCACTGGGTGATGTGGCGCAGATCGCTCGCGACGCTGGCGGCGTGACACAGCAGCCCCACGCGGCGACCGCGGAGGGGCGCGAAGTCTTGATCGATCAGGCGGTCGAGGCCGAGACGGACAGGCGGCGAAGCGGACATGGCGATCCCTCAGGCGTCGGCGGGCAAGGGCGAGGGGGGCGCGCCAGCGCGCCCTGTCACGGTGGCGTTCAGCCCTCGTCCTCGTCCGGGAGCGGGCGGCCCGAGAGGTTGCAGACCATGATGTTCAGGTTCTGCGCCATGGTCCCGACCAGCTCCTTCTTGCCTCCGTCGAACCAGTACTCGAGGTTGCCGTTGATGATCTCCATGACGCCCTGATCGACGGCCTCGATGGGCCGCACGAAGGACAGGAACGCCAGCAGCACGCTCACGAGCGACAGCAGGAAGGCCAGCGCGCCCGCCGCCCACACCAGCGACATGGGATCCTCCGCGGCCGCCAGCGCGGCGTCGGCGTCCACCAGGACCACATACCCGGCGTCCCGGGCGCTGACATAGGCCGGGTTGCGAGCGACCGCCGCCAGCCAGCGGCGCCCCTCCAGGGTGATCTCGATGGGATCCTTGCCGGCGGCGTCGACCAGGGTGTCTGCCACCAGCTTCGCCTGCAGATCCCGCTCCACGCCGGGGCGCAGCGACGAGCTCTGGCTCAGCGCGTCCCCCACGAAGTACGCGACCTCGGCGCCCACCGCGCGCTGATCGATCTTCGCCTCGGACGAGGTGAGCCGGTAGCCGATGATCACGCCGCCGACCACGCGCCCCGCGCTCAGCACGGGGGCGACCCCGACCACCATCGGGGCGCCACGGGCGAACCACACGTCCACCACCGGATCGCCGGTGTCGATCACCGTGCGGACCACGGGGTGCTCCTTGGAGAGGTCGGTGCCGTAGCCCGCACGATCCTTGGCGTCGGCCGCGCTCACGCCCTTCTCGTTGAACACCACGAAGTAGTCGGGCAGCTCCGTGCGCCAGTCCGCCAGCCGGGCGGTGCGCTTCACCTTGCCGTCAGCGAGGGCCTGGAACTTGGTCATCCAGACCAGCACCTCTTCGTTCATCTTGACGTGGATCTGGTAGTCGAAGGCGTCGGCCTCGGGCAGGGTGCCCTCTTCGTTGGCCATCGACTCTGGCTTGATGGACAGGATGCCGCCCATCTGCGGCCAGGCGGCCACCTGCCGCGCGCGGGCCAGGATCCAGTGGTCTGTCAGGCGGCGGCTGCGCTCAAGGCTGCTGCGCGCCACCGTCACCTGCCGCTCGAGCCCGTCTGTCGCCTGACCCTCGGCGTGGTCGCCGAGGTAGACGAACAGGCCCGCCGACAGCGCGGCCATGATCACGAACAACGACGCCGCGACACGGATCCGGAACATGAGCGCCCCCTCAGACAGCCACAATCATTGAAATTGCAAGGACTTGAGGGCGTATCGTAGGCCGCTGGTCGGGGGGTGTCAACGCTGCCGGGGTGCAGCGGCCCGCGGCCCGGAGGGCGCGCTATTCGGCGCGGAACCGAACGGCGCTGGCCGTCAGGGCGCCTGCCAGCGCATAGGCGGGCACCATGCCGGCCATCGGGTCCTCGTGCATGGCGCTCGCCTCGATGCCCGCGCCCGACAGGACGGCGTCCAAGGTGGTGAACGTGCCCGAGCCGGGGGGCAGCTCGAAGCGCGTGCGCTCGGCGTCGGTCTTGGTGATGACCCCGGCCAGGCTGGTGGCCAGCTCCGCGCCGCTGGCGCCGATGGTCCCCTCCACGTGCACGTCCTTCAGGCGGATGATGGCCTGCAGATCCGAGGAGTAGATGTCGAGGGTGGTCCGGTCGATGATGAAGCTGTCGCCCATGAAGACCACCGACGCGGTGCTGACATCCACCGAGCACATGCTGGTGGTGCCGTCGGGATCGACG
>JAUHVS010000034.1 GCA_030424955.1 bacterium
GCCGGCGTCGGCGCGCCCGGGCAGGATGTTCTCTTCAATACAGCCGCTCGCCGCGAGGGCAGCCACCAGCATGAGCGCCTTCACCGGCACGAATCGGGACTCCCGCATCATGTCTCCTCGTGTGTGGGTCAACCCCGTCGGCCAGCGGCCTCCCCCTGGGGTCGAGGCTCCACTTTGCCTGGATCGGCCGGGACAGTGCCAAGGGCAAACCGCTGCACGCCCGAGGATGAGGGCGCTGGGGAGCAGGCGTCCAGTGTTCTCAAGGGACACAGCGCCGGGTGGGGGCGCCCTGCGGGGCCCGCGCTGGACCCGCCGCGGCGTGGTGCGCCCCGCTAACGCCGAGCCGCCAGCCCGCGGTGGCGCTCGTCGTCGTCGACGGCGCGCTGGGCCTGGCGCCGTTGGCGGGTGTCGCGGGTGGCGAGGGACAGGAAGATGCGCCAGGCCGCCGCCGCTCGGGGGCGATCGCCCTGCCGCTCTCGGGCGGCGCCGAGCCCGTAGAACGCGCTCTCCAGATCGTCGTCCAGGTCGATGGCCGCCTCGAACAGCTCGATGGCGGCGCCGAAGCGCCCCGCCTTCATCGCCTCGGCCCCTCTCGCCACCAGGGCCTGGGCGGCGGGGCGATCCCGCGGCCGGCTCGGGGCGACCCCGATGTGGTAGCCCGCGGCGACCACCGCCTTGCGCAGCCGGCTGCGGTCCAGGCCGTCCGGCAGGCGCACGTCCCGCAGCAGCCGCCACAGCGACAGGTGCGCGTGGGCGTTGTGCGGCGCGGCCTCGATGGCCTCGAGCCAGGCCGACGCCGCCTCGCCCGGTCGACCGGCCGACTGCAGGATCTCGGCGCGCACCAGCACGACGCGCAGGGGGTGGGCGCCCCGCGCCTCGGCCCGGCGCAGCCACATCAGCGCGTCGCGCAGGTGGCGCTCGGCCCCCAGGCCCTGGGCGAGGCGCAGGGCCGACTCGGCGTCGTCCCCCGCGCTGCGCTCCAGCCGCGTGAGGTGCTGGGCGCGGCCGATCTTGCCCCCCAGGTGCAGGGGCGGGCTGGCCCAGAGGGCGGTGGAGACGATCAGCCAGGTGGACAGCATGGCGCGAGAGTGCGTCCCCGGGCCCCAGCCGTCAACGGGGCCGCTTGCCTGGGGGTGGGGGGCGTGCTACCGCTCGCCGGCATGTGGCGTGCCCTCCCTCACCCCTCTGTGCCCTGGGCGCCGGCCACCGTGGCGTTGGTCACCGTGGCGCTGGGCGCCGCGGCGCTGGGCGGCGGCTGCGGGTACGGCTGGGTGCAGCCCGACGCCGATCCGATCCCGGGCGTGCGGCTGGGGGTCATCGACGACACCACGCCAGACGGCCACCTGGGCCTCGTCGCCGGCGACGCGCTCCGGGCGGCGGGCGTCGCGGCCGCGGGGGCGGGCCCCCAGCTCGGCGGGGTGGTGCAGGTGCAGCCCGAGATCCCGCTGGCGTACGGCCCGGACGGCACCGTCGGGTTCTCGGCGGACGTGACGGTCACCCTGCGGCTGCGGGGCCCCGAGGGCGTGGCGCGCACCCGCGGCCCCGACGCCGTGCGGCGGGCGGTGTGGTCCCGCGGGCCGAGCCCCCTGGCCACGCGGGCCAACCGCCGCGCGGCCCTCGAGGGCGCGACCCGGGCGGCGGCCACCGCGGCGCTCGCCCGCTGGCGGGCCCAGCTGGAGGCGGCCGCGCCGGCCCCCACTCGAAAGGACCCCTCATGAGCGTGTTCGCGCGGGCGCTGTCCAAGGGCCAGGCCCCGGTCTACCTGATCCACGGCGACGAGGGCCTCATCGGCCGCGAGGCGGTGGCGTGGCTGAAGACCCACGTGCTGGCCGAGGGCATCGAGGACTTCAACCTCGACCGCTTCGACGCCCGCGAGCGCCCCGATCCCGAGCGCGTCGCCCAGGCCGCGCGCACCCTGCCCATGATGGCCCCCCGCCGGCTGGTGCTGGTGCGCAACGCCGAGGCCCTGTTCAGCCTCGGCAAGAAGGGCGCCGAGCCGCTCATCGGGTGGATCACTGCGCCGGACCCCACCGCCTGCCTGGTGCTGCACGCCCACGGGAAGATGAAGCGCAGCACCGCCTTGTACAAAGCCGTCGAGAAGGGCGGCGTGGTCTTCGAGGCCACCGCCCCCCGAGATCGGGAGCTGGCCGGCTGGCTCGCGGGCCGGGTGAAGGCCCGCGGGCGCCAGATGCACCCGGACGCCGCGGCGCTGCTGGCCGAGGCCATCGGCCGGGACCTGTCGGCCCTGGACGCCGCCGTCGAGCGGCTGTGCCTGTTCGTCGAGGGCGACGCCCCCATCGAGGCCAGCCACGTGGAGCAGACGGTGGCCCACACCCGGGCGCGCACGGTCTGGGAGCTGGTGGACGCGGTGGCTGAGCGCGACGCCGCGCGGGCGCTCGCCCGGGCCCACGCGCTGCTGGATCAAGGCGAGCGGGCCCTGGGCCTGCTGTCCCTCGTGGTGCGGCAGTTCCGCCAGCTGCTCATCGGCCGCGGCGCGCTCAGCAACGGGGCGTCGCAGCAAGAGGCCGCCGCCGCGGCGGGCGTGCCGAGCTTCCGGGTGGGTGCTTTCGTGCGTCAGGTGGAGCGGTACCGGGGGCGGGAGCTGCTCGACGCGCTCGACCGGCTGGCCGAGACGGACCGCGCGCTCAAGGGCAGCAAGATGCCCGAGGCGCTGGTCTTCGAGGGGCTCATCCTCGATCTCTGCGCCCCGCGACGCGCCTGAAGTTCAGGCGGCCACGCGCGACGGCCCAAGGCCGGCCGCGTGGGCAGCGCGCGCCCGCGCACAGCCCAGAGGGCACACGCAGGCTGACGTGGACAGCTGAGGCGATCCCCGCGTGGGGCCCAGGCAAGGTCTGGCCACGTCCCTGGGGACGCAGCCGCCGCGTGGGCGCCGCAGGCCATCAGACCCTGAGCGTGGGCACGGTCACGGGGACCGGCCCGGTGCGGACGCCCTGGGGCGCCCGACAGCCGCTCAGCCGTTGACGGCCTTCACCAGCCGGCCGATCTTGCGGCTGGCGGTGTTGCGGTGAATGACGCCCTTGTCGGCGGCGCGGGACAGCGCGCGCACGGCGGCGGGCAGCGCGGCCTTGGCGGCCTCGGTCTCACCGGACTGGATGGCCGTGCGCACGTGCTTGACCAGGGTGCGGACGGTGGAGACGACCTGGCGGTTACGCAGGCGGCGCTTCTCGTTCTGGCGGGCACGCTTCTCGGCAGACTTGTGGTTCGGCACGGATTCCTCGTTGTCTCGAATCAGGGGCACGCCCGGGGCACCGGGCACGAAAGCCGCGGGAAGCTATCAGCGGTCATGCGGCAAGTCAAACGTGAGGGCGGTGTGCCTGCGTCGATTCAATGATCGCAGGGGGTACACCGCCTGAGTGGGGCTACAGGCGGGTGCCCGTGAAGTCGCCCTCGAGCCCGTCCTCCCAGCGGCCATCCTCGATGGCGTTGGGGCTGCGGTCCCCGCTGGTGTCGTGCAGCCGGCAGGTGCCCGACATGCGGAAGGCGTTGACGTTGAGCTGGTCGGTCAGCAGGCCCGTCAGGTAGTTGCCCGCGGCGCGCATCCCGGCCTCGCAGGCGTCCTCGACGAAGGGCGCGACGGCGAAGCCGATGATGGATCCGCCGATGTAGTCGGCGGCCAGCTGGCCCACGGCGTCGCAGGGGATGACCTGCTGCAGCAGCCCGCCGAAGTCGTTCACGTTGAACCGGCGGGGCAGGATGACGTTCTGGATGAACCAGATCACCGCCACGCCCAGGTTCAGCTGCAGCTCGTGCTCGTGGATGGTCATGGTGGAGCGCGGGCCGATGGCCGGCACCAGCTCAGCCTCGAAGGTGGCCTCGGCCACGTTCGCGCCGAGCTGCGCCATGGGGATCTCGAAGCGCCCACAGTTGGCGTCGTTGGGCTGGCAGCCGGCCCGCCAGTGGAACACGAGGGTGTCCCAGCGGTGGGTGCCCTGCAGCTGGCAGTCGGCGTTGGCCGCGCCCAGCACCATGGTGCCCTCGATCTCGAGCTCGGTGAGCAGCGAGGTGATGTCCTCGGTGAGCACCAGCATCCAGCGGGCCCAGTCCGGGGCGTAGTTCTGCACCACGAACTCGTACAGGTAGTTGATGACCGGGCGGATGGCCCCGCGGATGAGCGAGCCCCAGATGCCGCCGATGCGGTCGCGGATGAGGTCGCCCACCAGGCCGCCCGGATCGGACAGCGCGCGGCGGATGGTGTCGAGGGCCTGGAAGGCGCCGTCGCCCAGCAGCCGCGCGGGCTCATAGGCGTTCTTGATCGAGTAGTTGCCCGCCGGGTTCATGCACTCGCCGGCGCCCACCGGGCCCGGGCCGCCCCCGGGGATGCCCGGCTCGACCGGCCCCTCACCCTCGGGGCGCTGGATCACGTTGACCTGGTAGGTCAGGTCGGTGCTGTTCTCGGACTCCATGTACAGGTGGAAGAAGGCCGGGCGGGCGCCGCCCGTGACCTCCATGTGGGCCACCCCGAACTCGTTGGTGGCCGACTGCCGCGCGTTGATGGACGCGCCCGAGGGCGGGCTGCCCTCGATCTCGACGATCTCGAAGGCCACCCGCAGGCCCTCGACGGGGCGCCCGACGTTGTCGACGGCGCGCACGCCCACCCGGGCGGTCTCGTTGACGTAGATGTAGATCTTGCCGTCGCCCTCCTGGGTGAGGAAGTGCGCGGCCTGGGCCTCGATGTCGGCGTTGTTGAGGGTGGGATCCTCGAACTCGCCCTCGGGCTGTTCGAGCTCACCCGCCGGCGCCTCGCCGATGGGCGGCACCCCGCAGACGTCCCCTTCACCGATCACGAGCCCATCGGGACAGGTGGTCGGCGCGGTCTTCGGGGCGTCGGCCTCGGCGGTCTGAGCCACCTCGGCACAGCCGAAGGCCAGGACCGCCGCCACCACCCACCACCCCATACGAAAACGCTGCATCGGATCCTCCGCGCCGAAGGCTCGGCGTGTCCCGCTGTGACCCCCCGATGATTAGCAATCTCCGGGCCGGGCGCAAACGCAGCGCGCTCAAGGGCCTGGGGTCAGGGGGCCCCAGGGGGCTGGCGTCCGCGCACCCCAGCCCGGCGCGCGGCCCGCGCAGCCCATCCGGCTTGCGCGCACTTGTGGTTTCATGTAGGTGTGTGTGGTGTCGTGTGCCATGGGCGCCGCGACGGGAGGATGAGCCATGAACGCGCGACGCATTGACGATGGGCACCGACAGGCCGCACGGCGGGCCCTGGCCGTGACGGCCGAGGTGCGCACCCGCGGGAGCGAGGAGCTCCCCCTGCCGCTGGATCTGGCCGAGGTCAGCGAGACCGGGGCCTTCATCACCAGCGACCTGCTGCTGCCGGTGGGCCTGGAGCTGGACGTGGCCTTCCCGCTGCCGGGGGGCCAGCCCGTCCGCACCGCGGGGCGCATCGTGCGGGTCGACGACCAGCGCGGGACCGCCGGCATGGGCCTGCGCTTCGACGGCCTCGCGGCCACCGATCGGGCGCGCCTGCAGGCCTTCGCCACGGCCTGATCCGGCCGCGTCTTCGGGTCGGCCGATCTGCCGGCCGGTGACGTTGCCGCCCCTGGGGGGCTGTGCTACGGTCCGCGTCGACTCGCCTAAGGGGGGAACACGGACCGATGAGCATCACGCTCCGTTCCTTCGTATTTCTGGATAGCCTGCAGCCGCAGCTGACGTCCTTCGTCGGCAAGACGTCGCGGGGCTTCCTGCCCGTGCCCGAGATGGCCTCCCTGTGGGTCGAGATCGCGCCCGGCATCGCCATCAACCGCGTCACCGACGTCGCCCTGAAGGCCACGGCCGTCCAGCCGGCGGTGCAGGTGGTCGAGCGCGCCTACGGCCTGCTCGAGGTGCACGCCTTCGACAAGGGCGAGGTGATGAGCGCGGGCGCCGCGATCCTCGAGTCCCTGGGCTGCCGCCAAGAAGAGCGCATGAAGCCCAAGGTGGTGTCGAGCCAGGTGCTGCGCGCCGTCGAGCCCTACCAGACGCAGATCATCAACCGGAACAGCCGGGGCAACATGATCCTGCCCGGTGAGTCGCTGTTCATCATCGAGACGCTGCCCGCCGCGTACGTCACGCTGGCCGCGAACGAGGCCGAGAAGGCCGCGGACGTGAAGCTGATCGACGTGCGGCCCTTCGGCGCCTTCGGCCGCCTGTACCTGAGCGGCCCCGAGGCCGAGATCGACGCCGCGCGAGACGCCGCCATCGCCGCCCTGGAGGCGGTCGACGGCGTCTGAGCCCGGCCTGGGCCCCCGCGAGGGCGCCCGCTGCGTCGCTGGGCTGCGGCCCACCGACAGGTTTCCGGGCCACAGGGCCCGCTGAGCGACCGTCGCTCACGTTGAACGAGACAACGCTTTGCTCAAACCCCGTGTCCGCCAAGGGCACGGGTCGATGGAGGATCCGATGGCTGACGCCCTGGGCATGATCGAGACCCGCGGCTTTGTGGCCATGGTCGAGGCCGCCGACGCGATGATGAAGGCGGCCAAGGTCGATCTGGTGGGCTACGAGAAGATCGGCGGCGGGTACACCACCGCCATCGTGCGTGGGGACGTGGCGGCGGTGAAGGCCGCTACCGAGGCGGGCGCCCGCGCGGCGGAGCGCGTGGGCGAGCTCGTCAGCGTGCACGTCATCCCGCGGCCGCACGGCAACATCGACCTGCGCCTGCCGCTGGGGCGCACGTCCGAGGGCGAGTAAGGCCGGCCGATGATCATCGGCAAGGTCCTCGGCACTGTGGTCGCGTCCCAAAAGGAAGAGGAGCTCAGGGGTCTGACGTTCCTCGCCGTCGCGCCGCTCGATCTCGCCACTGGTGAGGTCAAGGCTGGGGGCGTGGTGGCCGTTGACGCGGTGGGCGCGGGGGTGGGGGAGGTCGTGCTGTACGCCAGCGGCTCCTCGGCTCGCCAGACCCGAATCACTCAGAATCGACCGGTAGACGCCACCATCATGGCCATCGTCGACACCCTTGAGGTCGGCGGCCAGGTGATCTTCCGCAAGTAACCCTCACGCAGGGTGTTGACGCATGCGCCTGTCGCCTGACGCGCGACCCAACCCGCCGCTGCCGGCGGGGTCCCCTCGACGACGATGCACCGCATCGCCGCTGAGCGGGCCCACCGCAGCCGCGGGGGCGGTGGCCGTCCGAGCGGATGCGCGCGCGGCAGCACGCCGTTAAGCACCCGGGAGGCCGCGCGTGGACGAGCGTCGCATCGCCCGAATCGTCGAGCAGGTTGTCGCCAAGCTCGCCGCCGACGGGCAGGCCCCTGCGGTCCTGCGCCATGGGCTCGGCACCCCCGCCCACGGCGGGCGCGGGGTTCACCCCACCGTGGACGCCGCGGTCGCCGCGGCGACGCGGGCGTTCCAGTCGCTGCGGGACACCTCGCTGGCGGACCGGGCGCGCTACATCGAGGCCCTGCGCCGCACCACCCTGGGGCTCTTGCACGAGATCTCCGAGATGGCGGTGCAGGAGACCGGGCTCGGCCGCTACACCGACAAGCTGGCCAAGAACCGGCTGGTGGCCGAGAAGACCCCGGGCACCGAGATCCTGCGGCCCGACGCCTACAGCGGTGACCACGGCCTCACGCTGGTGGAGCTCGCGCCCTTCGGCGTCATCGGCAGCATCACGCCCTGCACCAACCCCACCGAGACCATCCTCAACAACGGGATCGGCATGTTGGCGGCCGGCAACGCGGTGGTGTTCAACACCCACCCCAACGCCAAGGCCGTGTCGGCGTTCTTCATCGACAAGCTGAACGCCGCCATCGAGGCCGAGGGCGGGCCGAGCGAGATCTTCAACTGCGTCGCGGTGCCCACCATCGAGAGCGCGGGCGCGCTGATGAAGCACCCGGGCATCCGGCTGCTGGCGGTCACCGGCGGCGGCGGGGTGGTCAAGGCGGCCATGTCGAGCGGCAAGCGCGCCATCGCCGCGGGCCCGGGCAACCCGCCGGTCGTGGTGGACGAGACGGCCGACATCGGCCAGGCCGCGCGGGACATCGTCTTTGGCGCCAGCCTCGACAACAACATCATCTGCATCGTCGAGAAGGAGATCGTGGCGGTCGCCGACATCGCGGACGCCCTCAAGCGCCGCATGCTCGAGCACGACGCGGTGGAGCTGAAGGGGCGCGACATCCAGCGCCTGGAGAAGCTCATCATCACCCCCGACAACCACGTCAAGCGCGACTACATCGGCAAGGATCCGGCGGTGATCTGCGCGGACGCGGGCATCCGCATCCCCGAGAGCACGCGGCTGGTGTTCTGCGAGGTCGACGAGCAGCACCCCTTCGTGCAGCACGAGATGCTCATGCCGGTGGTGGGGCTGGTGCGGGTGCCGGACGTGGACTCGGCCATCGACTGCGCCGTGCGCGTCGAGCACGGCTACGGGCACACGGCGGTGATGCACTCGACGAACATCAACGCCCTGAGCCGCATGGCCCGGGCGGCGAACTGCAGCATCTTCGTGAAGAACGCGCCCAGCGCGGCCGGCGTGGGCCTCAACGGCGAGGGCTACACCTCGTGGACCATCGCCAGCCCCACCGGTGAGGGCATGACCAACGCGCGGCACTTCGCCCGCGCCCGCCGCTGCGTCCTCAAGGACGCGTTCCGGATCGTCTGATCACCATGTCGCTGCCCGCTGGCCCGGCGCTCGGGCTCATTGAGCTGTGCTCGGTGGCCCGCGGCCTGCGCGTGGTGGACGCCCTGGTGAAGCGCTCGCCCGTGCGCGTGCTCGAGGCCGGCGCCATCATGCCGGGCAAGTTCCTGGTGCGGCTCGGCGGCGGGGTGGACGAGGTCTTCGAGGCCCTGGTCGCCGGCAAGGCGGCCGCGGGCGACGCCCTGGTGGACAGCCTGCTGCTGCCGTACCCCCACGATCAGCTGGTGACCGTGCTCACGGCGCCCCGCTCGCCCGAGCGGGCGGCGCTGGGGGTCATCGAGGGCTTCTCGGTGACCGGCATCGTGCGGGGGGCGGACGCCACCCTGAAGGCGGCCGAGGTCGAGGCCCTGCGGCTGGACCGCGGCCCGGCCCTGGGCGGCAAGGCGGCCTTCTACTTCACGGGGGCGCTGCACGACGTGGAGGCCGGCATGGCGGCGGGGCTCGACGCCCTGGGCGCCGGGCTGCTGGCGGGCCACGAGATCATCGCGAACCCCCACGCCGATCTGCTGTTCTGAGGCGCCCGGCCTGACGGGCCGGCGCCCACGCGGGCCGGCGCCCACCCGGGCCGGCCCGGCCCCCCCGACCCCCTGTCAGCCGTCCGAGAGCGGCACCGCCACCGGGCCCTGCGCGCGCCGCCGGCGGCGCTGCACCACCGTGACCCCCACCGCGACGGACATCATGCACAGGCTGATGAACTGGCTCGTGGACAGGAAGTTCACGGTGCCGGCCGGGTAGCCCAGCAGCTCGTTGATCCAGGGCACGGTGATCTCGGTCAAGAAGCCGCGCTCGGCGTCCCCGCGGATGAGCTCGATGGTGCCGCGGGCGAAGGGGTAGAGGAACATCCAGTAGACCAGCACCTGCCCGTGGTAGCGCTTGCGCTGCCGCACCCACACCAGCAGGGCGAAGAGGGCGAGCCCCACCAGGCTGTCGTACAGCTGGACGGCGTGGATGGTGGCGGAGTGCTGCGCGGTGACGTCGATGAGGCCCTCCTCGACGTGGGCCGCCCAGGGCATGGACCGGCGCGGGAACTCGATGCCCCACGTGGAGTTGAAGGGCGCGCCCCAGCAGCAGCCCGCGGCGAGGCAGCCCAGCCGCCCGAAGAACTGGCCCAGGGCCAGGTAGGGCACCAGGGCGTCGGCGACGGGCCAGCCCGAGATCTTCTCGCGGCGCACGAACCACACGGTGGTGACCATGGCGCCGATGACCCCGCCGTAGAACACCAGGCCGCCGTTCCAGAAGCGCAGCAGGCGGGTGCAGTCGGGCTCGGTGATGGCCTTGTCTGGGTAGAGCGCGTTGAACTGCGCCATGTCGACGCAGGGCAGGTAGTACTGGTCCCACTCCACCACGATGAACGCGATGCGCGAGCCGATCAGGCCGCTGACGATGAGCCACCAGCACAGATCCAGGATCATGTCGCGGTCGAGGCCCACCCGCTCGCCGTAGCGGGCGCTGTGCCAGATGCCCACCACGAAGCCCATCGCGATGGCGACGGCGTAGGTGTGGACGGGGTAGCCGAACAGCGTGAACAGGACGGGATACATCAGGCCCCTTTCCCGGGGGAGGTGGCGGCGGCCGAGCGCGCGTGCGCCCAGAGCCGATACAGGGCGTACGCCACGACGGGCACCGCGATCAACTGGCTGGTGCTCAGCGCGTCGCCCCACCACAGGCCGCGGTCGTCGGCGCGCAGGCCCTCGATGACGAACCGGCCCGCGCCGTAGGTGGCCGCGAAGGCCCAGAAGCTGCGGCCCACCATGCGCCGGCGCAGCGGATAGAGCACGGCGAAGAGGGCCAAGGCCAGCAGGGCCTCGTAGAGCTGGGTGGGGTGCACGGGCAGGCTGTGCAGGGCGCCGGGGCCGATCAGCCCGGCCTTGGCCTGGGTGAGCACGGCGGGGCGGCCCACCGCGCACACGGCCTCACCGGCGGCCGTCACCACGCGGTCCCAGCCGTCCGGGCAGGTGGCCCGGGGGCCGAGGGCGCGCACGGCGCCGTCGAAGGTGATCCCGAAGGGGCCCGTGGTGGGCTGGCCGAAGCAGCAGCCGGCCAACAAACAGCCCAGGCGGCCGACGCCCAGGGCCAGCGGCACGGCGTAGCCGCCCAGGTCGAACATGGCGCTGCGCTGCATGCGGTGGCGCGCCATGTACCACAGGCCCACAGGCACGGCGCCCAGCAGGCCGCCGAAGAAGGCGAGCCCGCCCTGCCAGAACTTCAGCCAGGCGAAGCAGTCGCGGACGGGGTGGCAGCGGCCGGTGGCGGGGTGGCAGAGCGCGCCGGCCTGGGCCTGGACGCAGTCGGCGTCGGCGCCGCAGGGCACGTGGACGAAGCTGGGCACGTCGACGAGCAAGGGATCGGTGCACAGGTGCACGTAGTCCCAGAAGTAGCCGTCGGCCACCACGTGGAGCAGCCGGGCGCCGATGAGGCCCGCGAGCAGCGCCCACAGGCTGAGGTCGAGCACGTCGTCGCGGTCGAGGCCCACCCGGGGCGCGTCGCGCACCACGAGCCAGAGGGCCAGCAGGAAGCCCCCGGTGAGCAGGGTGAAGTAGCTGGGGACGGCGACCCCGAAGACCTCAAACAGGATGGGGCGCACGGGGCGGGCCCCTCAGCCGTCCGACGCGGCGGCGGCCTTCTTGGCGGCCGCCTCGGCGCGGGACTGGCGCAGCATGTCGACGATCATCAGGCCCACGCCCACCGAGATGCACACGTCGGCCACGTTGAAGGTGGGCCAGTAGGCCTTGCCGTAGTGCCACTGGATGAAGTCGATGACGTAGCCCAGGCGGATGCGGTCGATGAGGTTGCCCACCGCGCCGCCCAGGATGAGCATCAGCGACCAGCGGGTCAGCGTGTGATCGGCCTTGCGGTACAGGTGGGCGATGACCCCCACCGCCACCACCGAGATGATGACGAAGAAGGGCACGCGCCACTCGTCGGGCATGTCGCGGAAGATGCTCCACGCCGCGCCCTTGTTGCCCGCGAGCCGCCAGTTCCAGAAGCCGTCGATGACCACGGTGGTGGTGGTGCGGATGTGATCCGCGTCCACGGGCAGCGCCGAGCCCTCGGGCCGCAGCAGGGCCTTGACCGCCGCGATCTTGGACCACTGATCGAGGCCGATGGAGAGCACCGAGCCGATGAGGAGCAAGAGGTAGCGCTGCATGGTCCGTTTGGGGGGCTGTGGGGACGCGACACGATAGGGGCCGCGGGTGGACCACGCAACCGCGTGGCGGGGCGAGGCTATGCCCGGCGGCCGCGGTTTTGGGGCCGGCGAGGGCCCGGGATCAGCGCTTCTCGACGATGACCACCAGGAAGCCGCCGAAGCGCGCGGTGAGGGCCTGGTCGCGGGCGATGCGCTCGGCGGCGCTCAGCGCCTGGGCGACGCCCGGCACCCGGTGCACCTGCGCGAAGGGCGTGAACACCCGCACGCCGTGCAGATCCACCACGCTGAGATCGGCGGGCAGGTAGCGCTTCACCTCGGCCAGCGAGTCGTAGCGCGTGTAGACCTGATCGTCGGTGGTGCCGTCGCTGACCTTGTGGGGCCGCTTGAAGCGCTTGATGAGGTAGCGCAGCGAGGCCTTGTTGTAGAACTCCAGGGCCGCGCGGCCGCCGGGCCGCAGCACGCGGGCGACCTCGCGCATGGCCTGCTCGATGGCCTGCACGTGGGCGAGCACCTTGAAGCTGTAGACCAGGTCGAAGCTCTCGTCCTTGAAGGGCAGGTCGGTGGCCGAGCCGGCCAGCACCGACAGGCCGCGGGCGTGGGCCTGGCCCAGCATGCCGCGGCTGATGTCGAGGCCCACCGCGCGGCGGGCGTAGGGCTCGATCTCCTTGAGGATCAGGCCGGTGCCACAGCCCAGCTCGAGCACGTCCTTGCCGGCGGCGAGGGGGCGCGCGATGCCGACCTGCAGGCGGTCGAGCATGGCGTGGTAGCCGTGGTGGCGCTCGCGCTCGTACCAGCCGGCGAAGTCGTCGTAGTAGCTGCGGTTGTCCTTCACGGTGGCCCCCGGCGGCAGAAAGGTGGGGGATTCTGGCGATCCCGCGCGCATCGATCAAGCGTGGGGCGGTGGCCGCCGGGTGCGGGCGCAGGTAGACTGCCCCCGCTCGGGGTGTGAGCGGGCCGTCCGCGGCGTGGGAGTGTCGGTGAAGAAAGTCTGCGCAGTCTGCGGATACGAGGGCGAGCGCACGCATTGCCCCAACGATGGTGAGCGCCTGCTCACCCCCGAGGAGCTGCAGGCGATGCAGCCCCCGGATCCCACCCAGGCCCCGCCGGCGGATCACACGATCCGCGCCCACGCCCCCGCCATGGGCGGCGACGCGACCCTGGCGACGGACGATCCGGACGCCCTGCGCGACGAGAACTTCGGCCGCTGGGCGGCGCCCGAGGCCCGGCGCAAGAAGGACGCCGATCCCATGATCGGCCGCACCATCGGCGGCCGCTACGAGGTCGAGAAGCTGATCGGCAAGGGCGGCATGGGCGTGGTCTACAAGGCCCGCCAGCCCACCGTGCAGCGCGACGTGGCCCTCAAGGTGCTGCTCGACGAGTTCGTCGAGAACGACACGGTGGTCAAGCGCTTCCACCAGGAGGCCCTGGCCGCCAGCCGGCTGACCCACCCCAACACCATCACGATCTACGACTTCGGCCAGACCGAAGACCACGTGCTCTACATCGCGATGGAGTACCTGCAGGGCTACAGCCTGGCGCAGGAGCTGGTGCGGCGGCCGCGGGTGTCGCCCAAGCGGGCCGTGCACATCATGCGGCAGGTGTGCAAGAGCCTCGCCGAGGCCCACCAGGCCGGGATCATCCACCGCGACCTGAAGCCCGACAACATCTTCATGGCCGAGGTGCAGGGCGAGCGCGACTTCGTGAAGGTGCTCGACTTTGGCGTCGCGAAGCTCAAGGAGTTCGACGGCAAGGAGGGCACGCTCACCCAGGCCGGCATGATCTTCGGCACGCCGAAGTACATGAGCCCCGAGCAGGCCCGATCGAACCAGCTCGACCGCCGCTCCGACATCTACGCGCTGGGCGTGATCCTGTACGAGATGCTCGCGGGGGAGGCGCCCTTCACGGGCGACAACCCGCTGTCGATCCTCATCGCCCACGTCAACCAGCACGCCCTGCCGTTCCGCCAGCTCGACAACCCGCCCGACGTGCCGCCGGCCCTGGAGGCCGTGGTCTTCAAGGCGCTGTCGAAGCACCCCGACGGCCGCCAGGACGACGTCGAGACCCTGCTGCGGGAGCTCGACGCCATCGACGCCATCCTCGACGGCGCGCCCTACGAGCACTTCGCCAACCAGCTGCCCGCCACCCTCACCGGGGCCGACGGCACGCCGTCGATGGTGGGGCCGGCCATCGTGCCCGAGGGCAGCGCCGGCGTGGCCCAGGGCGAGGTGGGCGGCAACACCGAGGTGCTGGTGGGCAGCGCGGTGGAGGCGGACTCGACGGCGCTCGGGGTGGGCACGACGCCCCTCGACCTGTCGCCGCAGGCGCTCGACCGGCCCCGCAGCAAGGGGCCGGTGGTGGCGGTGCTGGCCCTCGCGCTGGGCGCGCTGGGGGGCGTGGCCTGGTTCGCGACCCAGGGGGAGGCCCCGGTGGCCCCGGACGCCGGCGTGGCGGTGGTGGCGGCCGCCGCCGGCAGCGCCGCCACCCGCGCAGCGCCGCCTGCGGCCGCGGTGGACGCCGCGCGGGCGGACGCCGGGCCCGTGGACGCGGCGGTCGCGGACGCGGCGGTGCCGGACGCCGCCGTGGGGCAGGAGTTCGTCGTCGCCAGCGATCCCAGCGGCGCGCGCATCGTCGACGTGGCCACGGGCCGCAAGGTGGGCGTCACCTATGCCCGCATCACCGTGGCGCGGCGCACGACCTTCCAGCTCATCAAGAGCGGATACGAGCCCACGCGGTTCACCATCGATCCGGCGTCGCCCACCGTGAAGAAGGCCTACCGCTTCGAGCTCGACGCGAAGGCCCGGCGGCCCGAGCCCCCCAAGCCGAAGACCGTCGAGGTGCGCCCGCCGCCGCGCACGGTCACCCGCCCGGCGCGCATCACGGCGCCCGCGACCGCGGCCGCGGGCGGCGGCGATCCCATCGAGCTGCAGTAGCAGGCGCCTGAGAGGCGCTCGCGTCGCTCGCGTCATCGCCGAGAGCGCGGGCGCCCGCGGCGCCGCGTCCTCGACGACGCCCTGCCCCGCGGACCGCCCGGCGCCGCGGATCCGACGCTTCGGCTCGCGCTGGCTCGGCCCGCGAGTTTCCCCCCCCAGGTCGGCGCCGGGGGCCCGCGGCCGGCAGAGATTGCCAGCCTGAGGCGCCCCCACTACCGTGCAGCCAGAGGCCCATGCCGCGGGGGCAGTGGGGCCGGTCCAACCCGTCCGCGTGAAGTGAGCACCCCATGCCCATCCGTCGTCGCTATCAGTCGTTTGAGGTCCGCGCCATGCTGCAGCAGGCCGAGAACTCGCCGTCGCCCGTGACCAACGTGGGCGCGCACTCGCGCACGCTGCACGCCATGCGCACCCCGGGGGGGGTGGGTGTGACCAAGAACGACATGATGCTGCGCACCCACAAGCAGCCCGGCGAGAGCAACAACGTCTTCAAGAACCGCGGGGGCGCGGTGCGCACCTCGACCTTCAAGAACCTGCTCCAGCAGGCGGACGCGGCGTGTCAGGCGCTCAACTCGGTGAAGGGGCAGGCGGCCCTGGCGGTGCTCGACTCGCCGGTGCACGCCGGCAAGAACCTGCGGGTCACCCTGGAGGTCGGGCCCATCCGCGAGGCGGGCTTCCTCAACGCGACGCCCGCGCCGCGCATGCACACCGTGCACAAGACCCACGGCGCCGTGCAGACCCCCACCGGCGGCGCCGCCGGCGTGCGCATCATCTTGGACCGGGTGGCCCACGGCACCGAGATCCACGTGCAGACCTGCTTCCCCCTCGACACCCTGCCGACGAGCAAGTACTCGGTGCGCGACATGAACGCCCAGGCCGACATCGCCTTCGGCTGAGCCACGGGCTCGGCGGGCCGGTCAGCGGGCGGTCAGAGCACCGCGTCCCACCACCAGGTGACCTTGAGCACCGCGCGGCGGTCCCGCGAGGCCAGCCCCCCGGCGTAGCCCAGGTCCTCTTGATAGACCACGAACAGATCGCTGCCCGGCAGGTAGCGCCAGCGCAGCCGCGCGAGGGCGCGGCCGCCGGACTCCACCGTGTTGAGCTGGGCGAGCAGATCCACGAACAGGGTGGTGGACACCGCGACGGTGGGCCCGGCGTTGACCGCCAAGGTGTGCGCCACGGCCTGCCCGGGGAGCTCGAGGCGGGCCGCCGCGCCGGTGGCCGACAGCCGCAGGTGGGCGCCCGCGTAGAGCTGGGCGCTGGCCTGCAGGCCGTAGCGGCGCCCGCCGAAGAAGCCGTCGTCCAGGGTCAGCGTGAGGCTGCCGTTGGGGTTGCGCTGGCTCGCGCTGCTGAGCCACAGCTCGCCGCGGGGGCCGGCGTAGGTGCCCGGCGCGATGAGCCGGCCCGGCACCACCTCGAAGCCCGACACCACCACGTCTGAGGCGTAGCCGGCGCTGGCGCCCACCGACCAGCCGGTGCGGCCCTGCAGGGCCACCTCGGCGGTGCCCTGCAGGGCCCGCGGATCGCTCAGATCCGCGGAGCGCTCCACCACGACGGTGGGGGTGACCGTGAGCCGGGCCAGGGGGCCCTCGAAGAAGGTCCACCAGGGCACGGCCAGGGTGGTGTTGACCACGTCCTTGCGGCGCACGAAGCCCACGGCGGGGTCGAAGGCCGCGCTCACCCGGCGCACCGTGAGGCTGGGCTGGGTGGTCTGGCCCTGGTAGCGGGCGCGCACCTGCCCCGTGTCGCCCAGATCAGCGCCCTCGGCGTGGGTGAGGGCCGCGAAGCCCGCCAGCTCCAGGCGCTGGTCGAGCAGCCGCACGGCCCCGTCGACGCCGCCGGCCAGGTGGGTGGGCAGGCCGTCGTCGCTGCGCAGGCCGTGGCGGGTGACGCCGATGATCCCCAGGTGGCCGCCGCCCGGGAAGACGGCCTTCAGGCGGCCTGCGGCGTGGTTGGCCAGGGGCCGGCCGTCGGTGGCGGGGGTGGCGACGTTGATGAGCCCGAACTGGATCGGCCCGGTCTGCCCGTAGAGCTTGGCGCCGCCAAGCAGGGGCTGGGCCACGCCGGCGGCGTCCAGGCCGATCTGCCGCGAGAAGAAGACCTGCGACTGGCCGCGCTCGCCAAACTCGAAGATCTGCAGGCCGGTGAGGAAGAAGGGCCGCTTCTCGGGCAGGAAGAGCGGGAAGCGGTCGAGGTTGATCAGCTCGTCGTCGAGGTCGACCTCGGCGAAGTCGGTCAGCGCCGTCAGCTCGCCCCAGGTGTCCTCGCCCAGGCGCAGGCGCAGATCGCCGCCGGCGCGCAGGTCGACGGTGTCGCCCGACCAGCCGTCGTCGCCCGGGTGGCGCACCAGGGCGTAGGGGATGAGGGTCAGCGGCCGGCCGGGCACGCCCACGTCCTGCAGCCCGCGCAGCTCGCCGTAGTGGGTGGCCGCGGCGGGCCCGAACTCGGGGGGCAGGGCGGCCCAGTCGTCGGTGGCCGCGCGGCCGTTGTGGTCGCGGGTGACGTTGAAGCCCAGCACCCGCTCGCCGGGGCGCCGGGTGAGGCCCAGGGCGGTGTAGGGCAGCCGGAACTCGGCCACCCAGCGGTCGGCCTCGACGCGGGTGGCCACCGCCCACACGGCGTCGAACTCCCGGCGGAACACCCGGCCGTTGTCGAGGGCGATGTAGTCGATGCGCGCGCCCGCCGGGTTGACCACGAAGCCCAGGGTGGTGCGGCGGTCGAGGAGCACGTCGAGCTTCACGGTGACCGCGTCGTCGGACCAGATGCGCGAGGCGTCGCGGGTCAGCTCGAGCGCCCGGGGCACCTCGCCCGGCAGCAGGCCGAGCTCGACGCCCACGTAGAGGGCGGCGTCGTCGTAGAGCACGCGCACGGCGCTGTCGGCCGGGGGCGTGGCGCCGGGGGCGGGCGTGCGCTCGGTGAAGCCAGCGCCGACCGCCGCCGCCTGCCAGGGGGCCTCGTTCAGGCGGCCGTCGAGGGTGATGGGGGCGTCGCCCCGCGGCTGCGCGACCAGGCTGGGCGCCGCCAGCAGGGGCAGGAGCATGAGGGGGGACAGCATGGCGCGCAGCCTGCCGCAGCGGGCGGGTGTGGGCAACGGGCCGCATGAGGCGCCGCGCCCCCGAGGCCTGAGCCGCTACAGCATCCAGGGGGTGGGGCGGGTCTTCTGCACCCGCTGCAGCAGGCCGATGGCCTCCCAGCAGGCGGTCTCCTTGCCGGCGTCGCAGGCCTTGCCATACCACTGCTGCGCGGCCTTGAGGGTGTCGAGCTGCTGCGGATCGTGGGCGGGGGGCTTGAGGCGGTCCCAGTAGACCCGGCCCACCCGGTTGCAGGCCTCGGCGTCGCGCCGGCCGCTGACCTGACGCCGGGCGAGGCGCGGCTGGTCTGGCCGGACGGCCATGCCGAGTGGTCCCTGGCCGAGCTCCGGCAGCGGGCCGCGCTCATTCTCGAAGGCCTCGCCGATGACGACGACGGCGAGTGCCCGACCGTCGAACCGAACGACACAAGGGGTGAGCCA
>JAUHVS010000817.1 GCA_030424955.1 bacterium
CGTCCTCGACGATGCCCTGCATCGCCTGCGGCGCGGCGCCTTGGATCCGACGCTTCGGCTCGCTCTGGCTCGGTCCGCGAATTTCAACACCCTGCTAGACCGCGACGCGCCCACCGGTGCGGGACCGGGGGCGGTGCGGTACAACGGGGCATGCGACAGCACTGGGGCCTGGCCCCCGAGATCACCTTCCTGAACCACGGCAGCTTCGGCGCGTGCCCGACGGCGGTGCTCGCGGCCCAGCAGCAGTGGCGCGCGCGCATGGAGCGCCAGCCCGTCGACTTCTTCGCGACGGACTGGTGGGGGCTCATCGACGCCGCCCGCGCCCGGGTGGCCGCCTTCGTCGGGGCCGATCCCGCGGGCCTCGTGTTCGTGCGCAACGCCACCGAGGCCGTGAACGCCGCGCTGCACGCCGTGCCGCTGCAGCCCGGCGACGAGGTCCTCGTCACCGATCACACCTACGCCGCCTGCCGCTTCGCCCTCAACGCGCGCTGCGCCCAGACAGGCGCGCGGGTGGTCACGGTGACCCTGCCCTTCCCGGTGGCCCTGCCCGCGGGCGTCGAGGCCGCCGTGCTGGGGGCCGTCACCCCCCGCACCCGCCTGGCCCTCATCGACCACATCACCAGCCCCACCGGCCTCGTGCTGCCCATCGCGTCGCTGGTGGCGGCGCTGGAGGGCCAGGGCGTGCCGACCTTGGTGGACGGCGCCCACGGCCCCGGCATGGTGCCCCTGGCCCTGGATGACCTGGGGGCCAGCTTCTACGCCGCCAACTGCCACAAGTGGCTCTGCGCGCCGAAGGGCGCCGGGTTCTTGTGGGTGCGGCCCGCGTGGCGCGATCACGTGCGCCCCGTGGTGCGGAGCCACGGCGCGGGCATCCCGCTGCCGGCCGGGGTGTCGCGGCTGCACGCCGAGTTCGACTGGCCGGGCACCGTCGATCCCTCGGCCTGGCTGAGCGTGCCGGCGGCCATCGACTGGGTGGCCCGCACGGTCCCGGGTGGCTGGCCCGCGGCCATGGCCCGCAGCCGCGCGCTGGTGCTGCGGGGCCGCGCGCTGGTGTGTGAGGCGGTGGGCGTGCCCGTGCCCGACGACGCCCCGTTCATCGCCAGCCTCGCCACGGTGCCGCTGCCGCCGGGCCCGCCCGCGGCGGACGCCCGCCAGCCCGATCCCCTCAACCGCGCGCTGCGCGCCGAGGGCATCGAGGTGCCCGTGGTGCCGTGGCCCGCTACAGACCAGCGCCTGCTGCGGCTGTCGGCGGCCCTCTACAACACGGACGCGGACTACGAACACCTGGCGGCCGTTCTGCCCCGGGTGCTGGCGAGGGAGGGGGGCGGCGCATGTTGAGCCTGCGGGGGGTCACCAAGCGCTACGGCGGGTTCACCGCGGTGGCCGGGCTGGATCTCGACATCCCGGCCGGCACGCTGTTCGGCTTCTTGGGCCCCAACGGCGCGGGCAAGACCACCACCATGAAGATGGTGGTGGGGCTGATCCGCCCCTCCGCCGGCAGCGTGCATGTGGGCGGGCAGGACGTGGCCCAGCACCCGCTCGCGGCCCGGCGGATCATCGGGTACGTGCCCGACCGGCCACACGTCTACGAGCGGCTGTCGGCGCTGGAGTACATGTACTTCATCGGCTCGCTCTACAGCCTGCCGCGGGCCGAGGTGCTGCCCCGCAGCGAGCAGCTGTTGACCCTGTTCGGCCTGGGCCACAAGCGCGATCACCTGGTGGAGAGCTTCAGCCACGGCATGAAGCAGCGGCTGGTGATGGCCTCGGTGCTGCTGCACCGCCCGCGGCTGCTGGTGGTGGATGAGCCGATGGTGGGCCTGGATCCGCAGGGGGCGCGGCTGCTCAAGGACGTGCTGCGCGCCGAGGTGGCGCAGGGCCTGACCGTGATGCTGTCGACCCACACCCTCGAGGTGGCCGACGAGGTCTGCGACGAGGTGGCGGTCATCCACAAGGGCCGGCTGGTGGCCCGCGGGGCCCCCGCGGCCCTCAAGGCGCAGGCGGGCGTGGCGGGCGACACCTTGGAGCGGGTGTTCCTGACGCTCACCGCCGAGGGGGCAGCGACCGACGGCGCGGGGCCGGTGGCCCTCGGCGGCGGACCGACCTGAGCGGGCTGTTGTTGCGAGGGTGGGGGGCCGAGCCGGTGCCCTGACACAGGCGACCGGCGCGCTCTTCGACCCCCTGCTAGAGCGCTGACCAAGAGTCATCAAGCCGCGTTGGCGTAGAGCCGATCCAAGACGTACAGGTTCGTGACGACAGCCGACGCCTCGGCGTGGGCCTGGTTCTTCTCGAGGCCCCGATATCGGGCACGGTTGCCCTGCGTGGCGCCGAGGCGGGCGAGGGCGTGCTCGACGCGCACACGCTCACGTCGAGCCGCGCGACCTCGTGGGGTCGCCAGTTCTGCCGCCATCGCCTGGTGGAGCGCTTCGTGGCGATGCAAGCTGACCACGCGCCGGCCAGACTTCGGCAAACACTGCTCGGCAAGCGTGCATCCGCCGCAGGTCTTGGCGGAGAAGGCCGCATAGGCCCGCTCAGCCGTGCCGGAGATCGCCTGACTGACGCCAGCTGGGCATGTGACGGCTCGGCGCTCCATGTCGATGTCGAAGTCACGCTTGCTGAAGCGCCCGCCCTTCATCCGAGGCGGCGTAGGCGGCTTCGAAAGGATCCGCATACCTGCCCCTCGACGTT
>JAUHVS010000818.1 GCA_030424955.1 bacterium
CCCGCGATCTTCCTGAAGAGCCCGTCGACGGTGGACGCGGACTATGAGCCGCTGACCGTCGCCAACATCGGCGGCGCCCTGCGCGGCATCCTCGACGGCTTCCGCGAGGCCTTCCGGCTGGTGCCCTTCCGCCGGCTGTGTGTCGCCACCTTCTTCGTGTTCAACGCCTTCAACACAGTGGCCAGCTTCTCGTTCTTCATCATCGTGCACTATGTCTTCGCGGGGGACGTGCCGGCGGCGGGCATCTGGCCGACCCTGTTCGGCTGCCTGGGCGCGCTGGTCACCACCTTCGCGGTGATCCCGGTGGTCGCCCGCCTGTCGAAGACCCTGGGCAAGAAGCGCGCGTTCATGCTGTCGCAGTCGATCTCGATCGTGGGCTACGTGCTGCTGTGGTTCCTGTTCGTGCCCGGCAAGCCCTACCTGTTCATCTTCGCGCTGCCCTTCTTCTCGTTCGGCATCGGCAGCCTGTTCACCCTGATGATGTCGATGACCGCCGACGTCATCGACCTGGACGAGCTGAACACAGGCCTGCGCCGCGAGGGCGTGTTTGGCGCCATCTACTGGTGGATGGTGAAGTTTGGCTTCGCCATCGCCGGCCTGCTGACCGGCGCCATCCTGTCCCTCGTCGGCTTCGACGCCGGGGCGGCGACCCAGCCCGAGGCCGCCCTCACGGGGCTGCGCCTGTTCTTCTCGGGCGTGCCCATCGCCGGCACCCTCGTGGCCCTGTGGGTGATGCGCGGCTACGACCTCACCGAGGCCCGCGCCCACGAGATCCGGACGGCGATGGAGGCCAAGCGGGCCGAGGCGGCGTAGGGGGCGGGGTCGGCCCGGCCGCAGGATCAGGGCCCGCCCGGCGCGACCCCCATCGGCGTCAGCCCGATGGCCCGCAGCTGGGCGGCGTCGCCCTCGCCGTGCTGCTGCCAGTAGGGGGCGCGGGTGCTGCCGCGCAGCTGGGCCTTCTCGCCGTCGCTGCAGGCCCAGCCGATGATCCGGTGGGGCTGGGCGACCTCGACGTGCAGGGCGCAGGTGCTGCCGTCGGGGCGGGCGTAGTGGAAGTCGCGCACGGTGAAGTCGCCGGCGGGCACCGTGACCTGGCGCGGGGCGCCCCAGCGGGCCTGGGCCGGGTAGGGCCGGAAGGGCTGGTGGCGCAGCCGGCGGTACAGGGCGTCGGGCACCAGGGTCTGGGGCAGGGGCGCCGTGCCCACGGTGCCGGCGAGGGTGCGGGCGGTGATGAACACCGCGTCGGCGGGCAGGGCGTCGCCCGGCACGGTCACGCCGCCGGACTCGCCGTCGAAGTAGCTGTTGGCGTGCTGGCGCAGGCGGCCGGGCTCGACGGTCACGGTGTCGTCCATCAGGCCGCACCACTCCTGCATCGAGAAGCGCACGGTGAGCGGGCGGAAGCCCGCGTTGGGGTCGGCGAACACGCTGGTCATGGCGCTGTAGTCGTAGACGCCGGTCTGGAACTTCCGCACGTGGTTGAGCTTGAGCACCGTGAGCTGGTCGGGGTCGTTGGGATCCACGCGGTCCACCTTCACCCGGCGGCTGCGCGAGTACGGCTCGGTCACGTAGATCAGCACGGCGCGGCCGTGGCGCAGCTCGCCGTAGCGGGGCTGCCACAGGTCGTAGCCGTTAAGCTCGGCCTTGCCGTCGGACCAGTGCTGCCAGAAGGCGTCGTCGGCCTGGGCCGCCCACGGGGTCGCCAGGGCGCACAGCAGGGCCCACGGGAAGAGGGAGAGGCGCATCGGTGGCTCCGGGGCAAGGGGGACAGCAGACCGATGCGTGGGCGCCCGCACAGGTCACCGGGGCCTGGGCGTTCTGGGGCAGGGCGGCGGGCGAGCGCGCTGTCTGTCTGCACGGGGCCCGCGGGGGGGCTGCGGGCGGGGACGCCCCCCGGAGTCGCCGGTTCTGGGGGGCCTGCCGGGCGCGCCAGGGGCGGCGCCGCGGGTGAGCTGTCCCTTGGGCTGTCTGCACCCCTGGCCACCCCATCGGCCGGTTGCGGGCCGCTGGTCACGGGCATACCCTGCGCCCGTTTGACCACGAAGCCTCGCTAAGGAACGCCGCGCCCCATGGCGGACACCGAACCGCGCACCGGCCGACCGCCCGTCGACCGCCCCAGCCTGCCCCACGTCATGGTGGAGGCCGTGACCAACCGGGCGGCCGCCGAGCCGACGGCCCGGGTCCAGCGCCGGCCGCCGTGGGCCATCGCGCTGTTCGGGCTGGCGCTGGCCGGCGCCGTGGGCCTCGGGCTGGTGCTCATGCCCGACCACCCCGATCCGACCCCCGCGGTGGGCTACCACCTTCGGCTCGAGCTGCCCTCGGGCGCCGTGGTGGCGGGCCCGGTGCAGCCGGGCGACCAGGTGGTGCCCGTGGTCGTGGCGCCGGCGTCGGCCGAGGCGCGCCCCTTCGCGTACCTGGTGGCCCGCGACGCCGAGGGGATGACCCGCCGGGTCTGGCCGGCTGAGGGCGACGCCCGGCTGGCCGTCGCGGCGAGCGGCGGGCGGGTGGCCCTGCCCGCGGTGCCGGTGACCGGGCCGGCGGGCGGCGGGCTCGTCGCGCTCGTGCTCAGCGATCGCGCGCTGCCCACGCCCACCGAGGCGCTGAACCGCTTGGGGCACGCCCGGGCGCAGGTGGTGCGGCGCGCGCTGCCGGTCGAGGCCGCCCCGGCGGCTGCCCTGCCCG
>JAUHVS010000819.1 GCA_030424955.1 bacterium
AGGACTTCGAAGAGAAGGTCCTCAACGCAGAGAGCCGCCGCGGGGCGCTGGAGGCCGAGCTGTTTGGGGCGGTGCGTGAGGCCGTCGCGGCGCACGCGGCCCGCATCGGCGAGACGGCGCTCGCCCTGGCCGAGCTGGACGCGCTGTCGGCGCTGGCCGAGCTGGCCCACCACAACGACTACTGCCGGCCCATCGTCGACGATGGCGACGTCATCGAGATCGAGGCCGGCCGGCACCCCGTGGTCGAAGAGGCTGTCGGCCGGGAGGCCTTCGTGCCGAACGGCATCCGGCTCGACCGCGCCGAGCAGAGCCTGATCATCCTCACCGGCCCCAACATGGCCGGCAAGTCGACGGTGATGCGGCAGGTGGCGCTCATCGTGTTGATGGCCCAGATGGGCAGCTTCGTGCCCGCCGACGCCGCGCGCATCGGGGTGGTGGACCGGATCTTCACGCGGGTGGGCGCGGCGGACGATCTGGCCGCGGGGCGCTCGACCTTCATGGTCGAGATGCACGAGACGGCGACCATTCTGACCGAGGCGACGGCGCGCAGCCTGCTGGTGCTCGACGAGATCGGGCGCGGGACGAGCACCTACGACGGGGTCAGCATCGCCTGGGCGGTGGCCGAGTACATCCACGACGTGCTGGGCGCCAAGGCGCTGTTCGCGACGCACTACCACGAGCTGACCGACCTGGCCGAGGTGAAGCCTCGGGTGCGCAACTTCACCATCGCGGTGAAGGAGTGGAAGGACGAGGTCATCTTCCTGCGGCAGCTGGTGCCCGGGGGGGCCAACCGGTCGTACGGGATTCAGGTGGCCCGGCTGGCGGGCCTGCCAAAGGTGGTGATCGAGCGAGCCAAGACCGTGCTCAACACCCTTCAGCGCATCGAGCACGACGAGGCCGGACGGCCTCGCCTGGCGGAGGGTGGGGTGGACGGGGTCGAGGGCGTGGCGGCGACGCTCCAGCTGTCCTTGTTCGCGCCGCCCCCGCTGCCCGCGGCGCCCAGCGCGGTGGAGCGCGAGCTGCGGGCGGCCGATCTCGACAACCTCACACCGAAGCAGGCGCTCAACTTCCTCTACGCCCTGCACGATCGGCTGTCGTGAGCCAGGGCGCGTTCGACGAGGCGGTGGATCACTGGCTGCTGTGGCTTCGGGTCGAGCGCGGCCTCGCCGAGAACACCCTGGCGGCCTACGCCCGGGACCTCGCGGACTTCCGCGAAGTGCTGGTCGACGATCCAGCGCCCGCTCAGGTCGACGAGCTCGCGGTCCGGCGCTGGCTGTCGGTGCGCTCAGCCCATGGGGTGCACGCCCGCAGCCAGGCCCGGGGGCTCATCGCGCTGCGGGGCTTCTTCGGCTTCTTGCTCGACGAGGGCGTGGTTGCGGCCGATCCCACCCGGCGCATCGAGCTGCCCCGGCCGGGGCGCCCGCTCCCGCAGACCCTCACCCTCAACGACGTCGAGGCGCTGCTGGCCGCCCCCGATCCCACCACGAGCCTGGGCCTGCGGGATCGGGCGATGCTCGAGGTGCTCTACGCGACTGGGCTGCGGGTCACCGAGCTGGTCACCCTGCGGCTCGACGGCCTGCACCTGGAGGAGGGCTTCGTGCTCGTGCGCGGCAAGGGCGACAAGGAGCGCGTGGTGCCCATGGGCGATCACGCCCGGGCGTGGCTTGACCGCTACCTGGTCGAGGTCCGTGGGCTGCTGACTCACCGCGATCGGGGGCTGCGCGGCGCCGAGGCCGTGTTCCTGAGCCGACTGGGGCGGGGGATGACTCGCCAGGGCTTCTTCAAGCTGCTCAGGAACCACGCGCAGGCGGCGGGCATCGAGAAGCCCGTCAGCCCCCACACCCTGCGCCACGCCTTCGCCACCCACCTGCTCGAGCGGGGCGCCGATCTGCGCAGCCTGCAGCTGATGCTGGGGCACGCCGACATCTCGACGACCGAGATCTACACCCACTTGTCCCGCGCGCGCTTGTCGCGGATGCACGCCCAACATCACCCCCGGGGCTAGCGAGATGTGGACGAACGCGCCCGTCGGGCGCAGCGTCATCGTCGGGCTCGAGGGCGTCGCCTGTCGGGGCCGACGTCCCGGCGCTCTCCCGCGCGATCCGCTCGTCTCAACAGCCTGCTGCCTGTTCAAGGAGCCCGTGTGACGTCCATTGATATTCGAGGGATCGTGATTGGCTTCCTGGCCATCACCATCTCCCTGACGGTGCACGAGTTCGCGCACGCGTTCGTGGCCGACAAGCTCGGCGATCCGACCCCGCGGGCGAACGGGCGGTTGACGCTCAACCCCATGGTGCTGTGGGTCAACTACCCCATCGGATCGCTCGTCGCGCCGCTGCTGGGGGCCTTCTCGGGCTTCTTGATGGGGTGGGCGGCGACGCCGGTGAACCCGCACAAGGTGCGCCGCGGGATCAGCGTGCGCACGGCCGACCTGTTGATCTCGGCCGCTGGCCCGCTGTCGAACATCCTGCTGGCGCTGTTGAGCATCCTGGGCGTCGCCGCGCTGTGGACGGTGGCCGGCGCGCCCGACAGCGTCTGGTATCCGCTCAGCCGGCTGATGCAGTACCTGGTGCTCGCCAACGTGATCCTGGCGGTGTTCAACATGCTGCCGATCCCGCCGCTGGACGGCTACCGCGTGCTGAGCTCCATCGCGCCCCAGTCCTGG
>JAUHVS010000820.1 GCA_030424955.1 bacterium
GCCATCTTCACCGGCGTGCCCGATTTGAAGAAGGTCTTTGAGGCCGCGAAAATCCGACGTCAGAACGGGCAGGGTACGCTGCTGTTCGTCGACGAGATCCACCGGTTCAACAAGGCACAACAGGACACGCTGCTGCCTTCTGTCGAGTCGGGCCTCATTGTGCTCATTGGGGCCACTACCGAGAACCCGTACTTCGAGGTCAACCAGGCCCTCGTCAGCCGGTCGCGGATCTTCCAGCTCACCGGGCTCACCGCCGACGACCTGCGCGAGGTGGTCGCCCACGCCCTCCGCGACCCGGAGCGCGGCTACGGCGACCGGGACGTGCACCTGGCCGACGACGCCCTGACCCACCTGGTGGACGTGGCCAACGGCGACGCCCGGGCCCTGCTCAACGCCCTCGAGCTGGCCGTCGAGACCACCCCGCCCGACGAGAGCGGCGCGGTGCGCATCGACCTCGCCGTGGCCGAGGAGAGCATCCAGCAGCGCGCCGTGCTGTACGACAAAGAGGGCGACGCCCACTTCGACGCCATCAGCGCCTTCATCAAGAGCTGCCGCGGCAGCGATCCCGACGCCGCGCTGTACTGGCTGGCCCGCATGCTCCACGCCGGCGAGGACCCCCGCTACATGCTGCGCCGGCTGGTGATCCTCGCCGCCGAGGACGTGGGCCTGGCGGATCCCGACTGCCTCGTGCGGGTGAACGCCTGCGCCCAGGCCTTCGACCGCGTCGGCCTGCCCGAGGGCCGCTACCACCTGGCCCAGGCCACCCTGGTGGTGGCCCTGGCGCCCAAGTCCAACAGCATCATGGGGTTCTTCAAGGCGCTCAAGGACGTGCGGGACGCCCGCACCGGCGAGGTGCCCAACCACCTCAAGGACGGCACCCGCGACAAGGAGGGCTTCGGCCACGGCGAGGGCTACCAGTACCCGCACGCCTTCAAGCACCACTGGGTCGCCCAGCAGTACCTGCCCGCCGGGCTGCACGGGCACGTCTACTACGCGGCCTCCACCGAGGGCTACGAGGGGGCCCAGGCCGCCGAGCTCGCCCGCCGCCGCGAGGCGCAGATCGCCACGGTCATGGCCACCGCCGAGGACAGCCTGGCCCGCACCACCGGCCCCGACGAGCCCGCCCTGGCCGCCTTCTCGACCCGCGCGCAGCAGGGCGTCGGCGCCGCCCTGGCCGCCCAGCGCGACGCGCTCTTCGCCGGCGCCGATCTGCAGCGCAACCACGTGGTGCTCGAGGTGCGCGCCCGCAGCGGCTTGCTGACCTTCGAGGCCCTGCCGCAGGTGCCCGAGGGCGGCGTGATCACCTGGGTGGCCGAGCCCGAGGCCGCCGACGGCGCCCGGTACCGCGCGTTCCTGGCCGGCCGCCTCGACGGCCTGCCGCCCCTGCGCCGCCCGACCCTGATCGAGGGTCCCCTGGCGGACGCCGAGGTCACGCTGCGCGCCGGCGCCCCCGACGTGCAGTTCGACCGGGTGATGGGGGTGCGCATCCTCGACGGGGACGCCAGCGCCCTGCCGGGCCTGCTGGCCGCCCTCGCCCCCCGGCTGAGCCCGGCGGGGCGGCTGCTGTGGATCGAGCCCATCCCGCGGGAGGCCCAGCGGCTGTCGGCCCTGGTGGCGCCCGAGGGGCTGCCCGACGCCCTCGTGGCCCGCTGGCACGCCACCGAGGCGAAGATCTACGGCGATCCGAGCGACCCGCGCACCGCCTGGGGCCCCGAGACGGTGGTCGAGGCCGCCGCCGCCGTGGGCCTGACCGCCCGCGCGACCCCGCTGGTGCAGACCCGGCCCGTCACCGTGACCCCGCAGCTCCTGGCGCGCTGGTGGGACGGCGAGGGCGGCCGCCCCGGCTACGCCGACCGGCTGGCCATCGCCGGGCTGCCCGTCGACGACGTGCAGGCGATCCGGGCCTGGTCGCGGGGCGCGTGGACCCGCGCCGAGGTGCCCTGGGCGAGCCGCTTCGCGGTGTTCGACGCCCGGCACGCCGCCCCGCCCACACAAATCCCCATCCAGAACAGATAGTTACAGCCACGCGGTCAATCGCGGCGCCGTATTCCCCTCGAATACGGTTCGTTCGCGGCGACAGGCCACGGCGGCGCCGGGCTCTGCTTTGATGGTGGGGTCTACGCGTCCCCCGGAGTCGCCGTGTTTGCTACCCGCCCCGTGCACGCCCTCGCCCTCGCCTGCCTGACCGCGGCCCTGTGCCTCGCCGGCTGCGAGAGCGACAACCCGCTGTCGGCCCTGCCCACCGTGGACCAGGGGCCGGCCCCAGACGGGACGGCCGTGTCGCCGGACGCTGAGCCCTTGGACAGCACGGACCCGGACGGCGACTTCGTCGAGACCGAGCGCGACAACTGCCCGACGGTGGCGAACCGGGATCAGGCCGACCGCGACGGTGACGGGATCGGCGACGCCTGCGACAACTGCCCCGCGGTGGCCAACGTGGACCAGGCGGACAGCGACGGGGATGGCGTCGGCGACGCCTGTACCGAGGACGCCCCCGCCGACGCGGACGGGGACGGCCGCCCCGACGCGGTCGACAGCTGCCCGGCCGTGGCCGATGACGGGGCCGACCAGGATCGCGACGGCGTGGGCGACGCCTGCGACAACTGCCCGGCGACCGCGAACGTGGGCCAGGCCGACCGCGACGGCGACGGCACCGGCGAC
>JAUHVS010000035.1 GCA_030424955.1 bacterium
TGGTCAAGAGCACGGTGTGGGGCTTCGACGTGTGGTACCGGCTCGCGCCGGTGGTCGTGAGCTACGCCGCCCGTATCGCCAAGGTCACCGTGGGCTGCCCGGACGCCCCCACCGCGGACGCGATGTTCGGGTCGGGCGGGCTGATGAACGCGTGGCCGCATCTGGGCGAGGGCTGGGGCGGCCGCGGCACCATCGGCGGCAGCCCGCGGGGCGTGCGGCTGGGGGTCACCGTGGCCCACGAGACCGCCGACGCCCTGCTGCGGGTCGCGCGGGATCACGGCGCCGGGTGACCGCGCCCGCGCGGCCGCGCCCGTGACGCCGAAGGGGCTACCGCGGATCGGTCTCTTTCTTCACGATGAGCAGGTGGGTGAACCCTCTCAGGAAGAAGTTCTGCTCGCGGGCGACCTTGTGGCGCTGCGCCTGCTGGAGCGCCCGGTTGTGCCGCACCACCGCCACATGATCGATGGGCTTGAAGCGCTGCACGAGCAGCGCGAGCGTGCGCATGCCGATGGGCGAGAAGCCCTCGCCCTTCGTCCAGCTGTCGCTGATGTACACCCCCATGTAGCGCCGGTTGCGCAGCACCCGGAAGCACTCGGCGAACACCGCGTCGAGGGCGTCGTAGTAGGCCTCGTCGGCGGAGTCGAGCTTGCCGATGCAGCGCGGATCGTCGCTGTACGCCAGGTGCGTGGAGTACGGCGGATCGACGAACACGAAGTCGACGCTGTCGGCCTCCAGCGGCAGGTGGCGGGCGTCCGCCAGCTCGATGTCGTCGCGGAAGGGCTGCAGGTCGAACCCACGGGCCTTGCGGCCCAGGTCGCGGCACACATCCAGCGTGGTGCCGGAGCCGCACATGGGGTCGATGACCCGGTCGTCCGGCCGGGTGTAGCGCTGCAGCAGGTTCCAGATGATGTACGACGGGGTGGCGCCCTTGTAGCGGGCGCTGCCCTGCATGCCCACGCCGTAGTGCTGGGACGGGTAGTCCCACAGGGTCGTGGTCTGGAGGGTCAACGGGGGCTTCTTCACAGGCATGCGGCGCAAACTACCAGCGCTCGCGCCCTCGCGCGACCAGGACGCGCGCCCCGATGACCTTCGCCGCCGTGCTCACCCTGTGCGTCATCGTCGGCGTGTTCGCGCTGCTGGCGACCGACCGCTTCTCGGCCGAGCTGATCCTGGTGGGCGGCGTGGTGGTGCTGCTCTTGGCCGGGGTGCTCACGCCCCGCACGGCCTTCGCCGGCTTCGCCAACCCCGGCGTGGTCGCCCTGGCTGGGCTGTACATCGTGATGGGCGCCCTGCGCGAGACGGGGGCCTTCGATGGCCCCGCGCACCGCCTCTTGCGCAGCGCCCGCACCGTGCCCTCCGCCCGGCGCCGGCTGAGCTGGGTCACCGCGCCCCTGTCTGCCTTCTTCAACAACACGCCCATCGTCGCGCTGCTGATGCCCATCGCCGCCTCGTGGGCCCGCCGGCGCGACCAGAGCGTGCGTGGCCTGCTGCTGCCGCTGTCCTACGCGGCGGTGCTGGGGGGCACCTGCACCCTGATCGGCACCGCGACGCACATGGTGGTGCACGGCCTGCTGCTGGACCACGGGCAGCCGGGCCTGGGCATGTTCGAGCTGCTGCCCATCGGCCTGCCGGTGGTGCTGGTGGGCGTGCCCCTCACGGGCTGGCTGGCCCAGCGGCTGCTGCGCGATGACCGCGACACCCCCACCGAGCGCGCCGCGCGGGCGTTCATCGGGGCCCTGCGGGTGACCAGCGGCGCGGAGTGGATCGGCCAGCCCCTCGAGGACACCGGCCTGCTGAGCCTGCAGGGCACCACCCTGCTGCGCATCGACCGCCGCGGGGGCACGCTGCCGGCGGTGCCCGGCCTGCGCGTGGCCGTCGACGACGTGCTGGTGTTCGCCGGGGACCGCGCCACCCTGTCCGACCTGCACCAGCGCCGCGGCCTGTCGGCCACCGACGGCCCCTCGGGCGTGGGCTGGGCGCTGCACGAGGCGGTGATCTCGCGGGGCTCGCGGCTCGAGGGGCGCCGCCTGGCAGACATCGGCTTCCGCGCGCGCTATCAGGCGGCCGTGGTGGCCATCCACCGCCGCGGGGCGCCCATGGCGGCGCGCCTCGAGCAGGTGCGGCTGCGGCACGGCGACACCCTGCTGATCCAGGCGGCCCCCGGCTTCGCGGCCACCTACCGCGACGCCCCCGAGTTCTACCTGGTGACCGAGCTGCCGGGCGCCCGCCGCCCCCGCCACGACCGCGCGCCGGTGGCGGCCCTGACCTTGGCGGGGGTGGTGCTCGCCGTCGCGCTGCTGGGTGTGCCCATGGCCACCGCCGCGGTGACCGGCGCGCTGGTGGTGGTGGCCGGCGGCTGCCTGAGCCCAGGGGCGGCCCGCCGATCGGTGGAGCTGTCGGTGCTGACGGTGATCGCGTCGGCCCTGGCCCTGGCCCACGCCCTGGAGCAGACCGGGCTGGCGGCGATGGCGGCCGAGGCCGTGCTCGGGGCCGCCACCGGGCTGAGCCCGCTGGCCCTGCTCACCGTGGTCTACCTGTCGGGCATGGTGCTCACCGAGCTGATCACCAACACGGCGGCGGCGGCCCTGGTGCTGCCCTTCGCCCTGGCCCTGGCGGACGGCGCGCACCTCGATCCGCGCCCCTTCGCGCTGGCGACCACCATCAGCGCCGCCATCTCGCTGGCGACGCCGCTGGGCTACCAGACCAACATGATGGTGTACGGCCCCGGCGGCTACCGCTTCCGCGACTTCCTGAAGGTGGGGGTGCCGGTGCAGCTGGCCTGCGCCGCGACGGCCTTGACGGCGCTGGCGGTGCGCTACGGGCTGGGCTGGGGCTGAGCCAGGGGGCTCAGGGCGCCTTGGCGCCGAGCCAGTCCTCCAGGCGGGGCACCTCGGCGTGCTGCATCCGGGTCAAGAGGGCCTGCGGATCGGTCCCGAAGTGCAGCAGATCCCGGTGCATCGGCCGCACGAAGCGCTCCTCAACCCCGCGGTCGAGCAGGGCCCGCAGCGGCGCGTAGTAGTCGTCGAGGTCGAGCACGCCCAGGGGCTTGAGGTGGTAGTTGAGCACCGCCTGGGTGGCGGCCTCGAGGATCTCCTCCCAGGTGCCGAAGCCGCCGGGCAGCGCGAGGAAGCCGTCGCCCAGGTGGATCATCATCGACTTGCGCAGCGGCATGCCGTCCACCACGTGGAGCTGGGTGAGCCCGGTGTGGCCGACCTCCAGGCCCTGCAGCCGGCGCGGGATGACGCCGATCACCTCGCCCCCGGCCTCGAGGGCCGCGTCGGCGACGGCGCCCATGAGCCCCACCCGGCCGCCGCCATAGACGACCCCGATGCCCTGCTCGGCGAGCAGGCGGCCCACCTGGCGGGCGAGGGCGTAGTACTTGGGATCCGCGGTGGTGCTGGCCCCGCAGTACACCGTGATGCGTTTGAAGCTGTGCATGGCGGCAGCCTATATCACCTCGCGCGCGCGAGCGCGACCGAGGGGCCCGCCGCCGGACGGACGGTGCGCAGCGCCAATCGCAGCCCGCTGCGACGGCGCCCGCGGGCGCGGCATCCTCTCGCCGTGGACCTCACCCTCGAAATCCGTTCTCACCTGCGCGGCCTCTCCCCGGCCGAGTGGGACGCCGTCGTGGCCGACGGCTGCCCCTTCTTCGAGTTCGCCTTCCTGTCGGGCCTCGAAGAGACCGGCTGCGTCGGCCCGCAGACCGGCTGGCTGCCCCGCTACGTGCTGGCCCGCCGCGGCGACCGGCTGGTGGGCTTCCTGCCGCTCTACCTCAAGGGCGACAGCTACGGGGAGTTCATCTTCGACTGGGCCTGGGCCGACGCCGCCCAGCGGGCGGGGCTCGCCTACTACCCCAAGCTGGTGGTCGCGGCGCCCTTCTCGCCCGTGGGGGGTGAGCGCCTGGTCGTCGCCCCCGGCGAAGGCGACGACACCCGCCGGGCGCTCCTCGCCGGCGCCCGGCAGGTGGCGCAGGAGCTGGGCGTCAGCGGCCTGCACCTGCTCTTCGTGACCGAGCCCGAGGCCGCCCTGCTCGAGGCCGAGGGGCTGGCGATCCGGCACACCCACCAGTTCCAGTGGACGAACGGCGGCTACCGCGACTTCGACGACTTCCTGCTGCGGTTCCGCAGCAAGAAGCGCACGCAGATCCGCCGGGAGCGCCGGGCCGTGCGGGACGCGGGCGTTCAGGTGCAGGTGCTGGAGGGCGACGCCATCACGGCCGCCCACATGGGGCACGCGTGGGGCTTCTACCGGCGCACGGTCGACAAGTTCTTCTATGGGCGGCGCTACCTCAACCGGCGCTTCTTCCAGCACCTCGGCGCCCACTTCCGCCACCGCCTGATGCTGGTGCTGGCGGAGCGGGACGGCGAGGTGATCGGCGGGGCCCTCAACGTGCGCAAGGGCGACGTGCTCTACGGCCGCTACTGGGGGGCGAACGACGACGTGCGCTTCCTGCACTTCGAGATCTGCAGCTACGCGGGCATCGAGGCCGCCATCGAGCGCGGCATCCAGCGCTTCGAGGCCGGCGCCGGCGGTGGGGCCCACAAGTACGGGCGGGGCTTCCTGCCCGTGATCACCCGCAGCGCCCACAGCCTGGCCCACCCGGGCCTCGACCGCGCCGTCCGCGGGGCCATCGCCCACGAGCGCGAGGCCCTGGCGGCCGAGCTGGCGTCCTTGGAGGGTGAGCTGCTCAAGTCGGCCCCCTGAGCGGGCCGAGGGCTGCGCGCCCGGGATCAGTCGTCGTGATCGGCGAGGGTGTCGTCGGGCATGGCCTCGATCTCGGCCAGCTCGCCGGCCTCGAACTGCGGGATCGACATCTCGACGGTGGAGGCGGGGGCGACGGGCTGCTCCAGGAAGGTGGGCCGATCGCCCATCGTGTTGGGCATGAGGCCCAGCGCCACGGGCGACGGGAACTCCCCGGTCATGTCCTCGATCATGTGCTCGCTGATGCCCGCCTCGATGGGGATCTCCTCGAGGATCGACAGGTCGAAGTTGAACGACACGTCGTCCACCTCGACGCCGACGGCCTCGAAGCGCACCGGCGCGTCGGCGTCGAGGTGCTCGCGGGCCTCGGCGAGGGCGGCGCGCATCGCGTCCGCCGAGCCGTAGCGGCTCGGGCGCTCCGCCGCGGCCGCCCGGCGCAGCACCTCGCCCACGGCGGCGGGCACGGGCTCGCCCACCACCGTCGCGGCGGGCACGGGGCGCTCGGCGGTGAAGTGCCGGCGGCAGATCTCGAAGGGCAGCCCCGGCTCGATGAAGGTGCGCCCGGTGAGCAGCAGGTAGCCCAGCCCGGCCAGGCTGTAGAGATCGGTGCTGGCGTCGACGGCGCGGTTGACCCACTGCTCGGGGGCGGTGAAGAGCGGGTTGCCATAGGCGGTGCCCCCCAGGGTGGGGGTCGCCTGGTCAGAGAACAGGCTCGCGTGCCCGGCCCCGCGCAGCATCACGCCGAGCTGTTGGCCCGCGCCGGTGATGTAGACCATCTCGGGGCGCAGGTCGCGGTGGAGCACCCCCTGGGCGTGGCACGCCGCCAGGGCCTCCAGCAGCGCGTCGAGCACCTGCAGGGCCTCTCGCAGGGCGAGGGGCTGCCGGGCCAGGCGGTCGAGCAGGGCCTCGCCCGTCAGGGCGCTCTCCACCAGGGCGGGCGCGTCGTCCGCCGTGCGCACCGCCGCGTAGAGCGCAGCGATGCCCGGGCCCTTGAGGTCCCGCAGCGCCTGGGCGCGGCCATGGACGTCGATGTCTTGAACGGGGACGGCCTCGAAGACGCGGACGGCGATGCGCCGCCCGGTCTCGAGATCGGTGCCTGCGTAGAGCGAGGCCACGGGGCCTCGGCGCACCTGCCGCTCAACGCGGTATCGTCCGGCGATGATCTCGCCAGCACGGGAATCGCTCACCCCTTCGCACCCCCGAGCGTTCGCCCGACGGTGCCCGAGGCCGTCAGACGAGCAGATCCTTGACCGCGTCGCGCTCACCCACGAGCTCCTCGGCGCTCGCGGCGATGCGTGCCTTGCTGGCGGCATCCAGCTCGACGCCCTGCACGATGTGGTACTCGCCGTCGGCGTCCACGGTGCAGGGGAACGAGAAGATCAACCCCTCGGGCACACCATAGCTGCCATCGCTGGGGACCGCCATGCTCACCCACTCGCCGGCGGGGGTGGGGCGGAACCAGTCGCGGGCGTGGTCGAGGGCCGCCCAGGCCGCCGACGCCGCCGAGCTCTTGCCGCGGGCGTCGATGATCGCCTTGCCGCGCTGCTGCACGGTGTCGATGAACTCGCCGTTGAGCCACTCGGTGTCGGTGATCAGGTCGGTGACCTTGCGATCGCCGATGAAGCCGTTCGTGAAGTCCGGGTACATGGTCTGGGAGTGGTTGCCCCACACCACCAGCCGGTTCACGTCGCCCACCGCCAGGCCCGCCTTCTTGGCGATCTGGTTGCGCGCGCGGTTCTGGTCGAGCCGGGTCATGGCCGTGTAGTTGCGGGCGTTGGTGCGCTTCGCCTGGTGGCGCGCGATCAGGCAGTTGGTGTTGCAGGGGTTGCCCACCACCACCACCTTCACGTTCTCGCTCGCCGCGGCGTCCAGCGCCTTGCCCTGGCCCGTGAAGATCGGGCCGTTGCTGCGGATGAGATCGGCGCGGAGCATGCCGGGGCCGCGGGGCTTGCTGCCCACGAGCAGGGCCAGATCGGCGTCGCCAAAGGCGGTCTCGGCTTCAGAGGTCGTGATCACGTCGGCGAGCAGGGGGAACGCGCAGTCGTCGAGCTCCATACGCACGCCGTCGAGGGCGCCGAGGGCGACGGGCAGCTCGAGCAGCTGCAGGATGACCGGCTGCTCGGGGCCGAAGACATGGCCCGCGGCGATGGGGAACAGCAGGCTGTAGCCGATCTGGCCGGCCGCGCCGGTGACGGCGACGCGAATGGGCGCCTTGCTCATGGAGACTCCTCAGCAGGGGCCGAGCCGCAGCCCAACCCGGTTCAACAAACGACGCGATACTAGCGCGTGCTGTCGTCGGCACAAGGGCCGCGCGCGACCACCGGGTGCCCAGGGACCCCCGCCGCCGACGGCGCGGGCACGGCGTGGCGGAAGAAGCGCCGCGTCAGCAGCACGCTCGCCGCCGCCAGCCCGGCCACCAGGCCCCACCACAGGCCCTGCGCCGCCAGGTCGGCGCCAAAGGCGAGGACCAGCGCGAGGGGGATCCCGACGCCCCAGTAGCCCACGACCCCCAGCCGGAAGCTCGCCGCCGTGTCCCCAGCGCCGCGCAGAGCGCCGCCCGCCACCGCCTGGGCGCCATCGAAGATCTGGAACAAGCCCGCGATGCGCAGCAGGGGCACGGCCTGGGCCACCACCACCGGATCGTCCGACACCAGCCGGGCGAAGGCCTCGGGGAACAGCAGCATCGCCGTCGCGGTGAGGGTCATCCAGCCCACGCCGCCGATCAGGCCGGCCACCGCCGCCGCCCGGGCCTGCGCCGGCGAGCCCGCCCCCAGCCCATGCCCCACCCGCACCGTGGTGGCCTGCGCGACGCCCAGGCAGGCGGTGAAGGTGAAGGACGCGAGCTGCAGCGCCACCTGGTGCCCCGCCGCGACCACGTCACCCATGCCGCCCGTGAGGGTGGTGACGGTGGCGAAGATGCCCATCTCGGCGCCGAAGTGCAGGCCGATGGGCACGCCGAGGCGGGTGATGGCCACCACCCCCGCGGCCCGGGGCCGCAGATCGCCGGCCGGCTTCGGCGTGCGCCGCAGGGCGACGGCCAGGGTCGCCGCCTGCGCCAGGGTCACCAGCGTCGACGCCAGCCCGATGCCGTAGACCCCCATGGCGGGCAGGCCGATGGCGGGCAGGCCCAGCTCGATCAGGCCGCTGTCGCCAAAGCCCAGCAGCAGATCGGCGGGGATGTTGACCAGGTTGGCCACGATGCTGGACCACAGCACGGCCCCGGCCCGGTTCACCGCCTGCAGGTAGCCGCGCAGCGCGATGAACCACAGGAAGGGCAGCACCGCGGGCGCGCGGCCGACCAGGTACTCCATCACCGCCGACACCGTCTCGGGGGGCGTGCCCACCGCCGGCAGCGCGAGCCAGGCGAGCCCCAGCACCGCCCCGTACGCCGGCAGGCCGAAGGCGGTCGCGACGCCCAGGCCCTCCCACAGGTGGCGGCGGGCCGCCGCGTCGTCGCCCCGGCCGCGGGCCTGCGCCACCAGGGGCTCCAGGCCCATCACGACGCCCATCGCCAGGATGGTGCCGGCGAAGAACAGCGCCCCGCCCAAGCCCGTGGCCGCGAGCGCCCGGGGGCCGATGCGCCCCGCGAACACCGCGTCGACCATGCTCAGCAGGGTGTTGCCGGCCGTGCCAGCCGCCAGGGGCAGGCTCAGCAGCAGGGTGGTCTTGAGCTCAGCGCGCAGCATGGGTCCTCACCGTGGCGCGCCGATATACGGCATCGGCGCCCCTGGCGCGACGCCCTCGCGCCGAGGGGCCGGCGGGATCAGCCGGCGGTGATGGAGGCCGGGGCGTAGAAGGACAGCCCGCGCACGTCCTCGTCGACGGCCAGGGGCGACTGCAGGGAGGGCATCGCGCGGTGCTCGCAGTCGAGCCTCGGGCACAGCCGGCAGGTCACGCCGACGGCCACGGCCTGGCCCGTCGTGAGGTCGAGGCCGTCGGCGTAGACGAGGGCGCCGGCGTCCTCGACCCGGCAGCCCAGCCCGATGGCGTGCACGGTGTGGCTCGCGTGGTAGCCCGCCGCCCCCCGCTGCACCGTGCGCGCGACGCAGAAGAACCGCTGGCCGTCGGGCATGGCGCTGAGCTGCACCCGGATGCGCCCAGGCGTGGTGAAGGCGGCGTGCACGTTCCACCGCGGGCAGGCCCCGCTGAAGCGCGCGAAGCGGATGCCCGAGGCGCTGAACCGCTTGCTGATGTTGCCCGCGATGTCGACGCGGATGAGGTGGAACGGGACGCCCTGGTTGCCCGGGCGCCGCAGCGTCGTCAGCCGGTGCGCCACCTGCTCGAAGCTCGACCGGAAGCGGTGGCCCAGCAGCTCGACGTCGTAGCGCTCCTGGCGCGCGGCCTCGAGGAACGCGTCGTAGGGCATGATCACGGCCGCGGCCAGGTAGTTGGCGAGCGAGATCCGCCCCAGCCGCTGCGCTGCGGGGCTCGTGAGCTCGGGCGCGTCCGCCACCAGCGCCTCGATGGCCCCCTCCCCCGCCAGCATCCCCGACAGGTAGGCCAGCTGGAAGTTGCGGCTGCGCGGCGCGAGCACCTCGCTCAGGCCGAGCTCGCGCTGGGCGCGGTCATAGCGGCGCACGGCCCCCTTCATGGCCTGCACGGTGCGCACCCGCACCTGCACCCCGAACGCGGCCTCGAGGTAGCGCGTCAGGCCGCCGCTCACGTCGTCGTCGGTGAGCCGGGCCGCCGCGCGCACGGCCTCGGCCACCAGCTCCAGGCTGGGGAAGTGGTTGCCGTGGCGCTGCAGCAGCGCCGACACCTCCTCGCTGGGCAGCGAGAGGCTGGCGTCCTCGACGGCGTCGGCGTCGCTCAGGTGGGTGGCGAGGGCCACCGTGCGCGACCGGGCGTCCAGGAAGGCCGCGTACAGCGCGAGCACGGCCCGGCCCGCCGCCGGCAGCTGCGTGACCAGCTCCTTGACGTCCTGACCCGTGAGATCGTGCTCATCGAAGAGCGGGTCCGCGAAGACCTCCATCAGCTCGCTGACCAGCTGCTGATCCTCCGACGCGCTGAAGCTCGCCAGATCCACCTCGAAGAGCTGGGCCAGCTTGATCAGCAGCGGGGCCGTCAGCGCCCGCCGGTTGTGCTCGATGAGGTTGAGGTAGCTCGCCGAGATGCCCAGCCGCTCCGCCAGCTGCGCCTGGGTCAGCTTCTCGCGCCGCCGCAGCGTGCGCACCTTCGCCCCCATCCGTGCGGCCTCTCGCATGTGCCCTCCGAGCCGAGGTGAGCCCAGGAGCGGGGCCCCGTCAGGGGTCCCACCCGCGGACTGTAAATCTTTGCTGCAATCTCACTGTTACCGCGTAAAGCCAGAACACCTTTACAACACAAACCCTTGGAATCTCAAGCTGTCACGCCCGCCCGCCGCTAAGGTGGCCGTGCATGACGCAGCGCGTTGAAAGGATGCAGCCCATGATCGACGGCGTGGCAATTCGCGGGCCCATGGCGGCCGGCTACGAGGCCATCCTGACCCCCGACGCCCTGACCTTTGTGCGTGATCTGGTGCGCACCCTGCGGGCCGACGTGGACGGGATCCACACCCGCCGGGCTCACCGTCACACCGCGTACGAGGCCGGCCAGCTGCCGAGCTTCCGCGACGACACCGCGCCCATCCGCAGCGGTGACTGGCGCTGCGCCCCCCTGCCGGCGGATCTGCTCGACCGGCGCGTGGAGATCACCGGGCCCGTCGACCGCAAGATGATCATCAACGCCCTGAACTCGGGCGCCAACGTCTTCATGGCCGACTTCGAGGACAGCAACGCCCCCACGTGGGCCAACTGCATCGAGGGCCAGATCAACCTGCGCGACGCCAACGCCCGCACCATCCGCCACGAGCAGCCGGGCAAGGTCTACACCCTCAACCCCGATCCCGCCGTGCTCATGGTGCGCCCCCGCGGCTGGCACCTCGAGGAGCGGCACCTGCTGGTGGACGGCCGCGCGGCGCCCGCCGGGCTCGTGGACTTCGGGCTGTACCTGTTCCACAACCACGCCCTGCTCAAGGCGAACGGCACCGGGCCGTACTTCTATCTGCCCAAGCTCGAGGCCAGCGAAGAGGCCGGCGTGTGGAACGCCGCCTTCGAGTGGGGCCAGGACCAGCTGGGCATCCCCCGGGGCACCATCAAGGCCACGGTGCTCATCGAGACCCTGCCCGCGGCCTTCGAGATGGACGAGATCCTCTACGCGCTGCGCGCCCACTCGGCGGGGCTGAACTGCGGCCGCTGGGACTACATCTTCAGCTACATCAAGACCGTGCGCGGCGACGCCGGCCGGGTGCTGCCCGACCGCAGCCAGGTGGGCATGACCCAGCCCTTCATGGACGCCTACACCACCCGGGTGATCCAGACCTGCCACGCCCGCGGCGTGCACGCCATGGGCGGCATGGCCGCGCAGATCCCCATCAAGGGGGATCCCGCCGCCAACGAGGCCGCCCTCGAGAAGGTGCGCGTCGACAAGGTGCGCGAGGCGGCGAAGGGCCACGACGGCACCTGGGTCGCCCACCCCGGCCTGGTGGCCATGGCCCGCGCGGCCTTCGACGCCGTGATGACCACGCCCAACCAGATCGATCGCATCCCCGAGGCCCGGATCACCGCCGAGGCGCTGCTCGCAGCGCCCACCGGCACCCGCACCTGGGACGGCCTGCGCCACAACATCAAGGTGGGCGTGCAGTACCTGGAGGCCTGGCTGGCCGGCAACGGCTGCGTGCCGCTCTACCACCTGATGGAGGACGCGGCGACGGCCGAGATCAGCCGCACCCAGATCTGGCAGTGGGTCAAGCACCGCGCCGCCCTCGACGACGGCACCGTGGTCACCCGCGAGCTGGTGCAGCAGACCATGAACGAAGAGATGACCCGGCTGCGCGCGCAGCTGGGCGAGCGCCGCTGGGCCGACGGGCACTTCCCCGACGCCATCCGGCTGTTCTTGAAGGTGGCGACCGACAGCGAGCTGACCGAGTTCCTCACGCTGCCGGCCTACGAGCATCTGTTGACCTTGACCTGAGGGTGGGCGCCTGCGGGCGCCCCGACCGACCGCTGTAACTCAACGCTTGGTGACCCCCACCGCGGCGCACTGGTGTGCCGTGACTGGGGGCCGTACGCGCCGACGGCGCCACAGGAGGATCCCATGGCCGCGACCTTCAACGATACCCGCTGGAAGGGCGTCACCCGCCCGTACACCCAGGCCCAGGTCGAGCGCCTGCGGGGGACCGTCAAGATCGAGCACACCCTGGCGGACCGGGGCGCGCGGCGCCTGTGGGCTCAACTCCACGAGATGGACTACGTGCACTCGCTCGGCGCCCTCAGCGGGCAGCAGGCCGTGCAGATGGCCAAGGCCGGCCTGCCGGCGATCTACTGCAGCGGCTGGCAGGTGGCCTCGGACGCCAACCTCTCGGGCCAGACCTACCCCGACCAGAGCCTGTACCCGGCCAACTCCGTGCCCAACCTGGTCAAGCGCATCAACCAGGCCCTGCAGCGGGCCGACCAGGTCGAGCACAGCGAGGGCAACGTCACCCGCGACTGGTACCTGCCCATCATCGCCGACGCCGAGGCCGGCTTCGGCGGCGCGCTGAACGCCTTTGAGCTGATGAAGGCCATGATCGAGGCGGGCGCCTCGGGCGTGCACTTCGAGGACCAGCTCGCCAGCGAGAAGAAGTGCGGCCACCTGGGCGGCAAGGTGCTGGTGCCCACCCAGCAGTTCATCGGCACGCTCATCGCCGCGCGCCTGGCCGCCGACGTGCTCGACGTGCCCACGGTGATCATCGCCCGCACCGACGCCCACAGCGCCAAGCTGCTCACCACCGACATCGACCCCCGCGACGTGCCCTTCTGCACGGGCGAGCGCACCGCCGAGGGCTTCTACCGGGTGCAGAGCGGCCTCGCGCCGGCCATCGCCCGCGGCATCGCCTACGCCCCCTACGCCGATCTGGTGTGGTGTGAGACGTCGACCCCGGATCTGGCCGAGGCCCGCGAGTTCGCCGAGGCGATCCAGAAGGCCCACCCCGGCAAGATGATGGCCTACAACTGCTCGCCCAGCTTCAACTGGCGCAAGCACCTCGACGACGCCACCATCGCCACCTTCCAGCGCGAGCTGGGCGCCATGGGCTACAAGTACCAGTTCGTGACCCTGGCGGGCTTCCACAGCCTCAACCACGGCATGTTCACCCTGGCCCACGACTACCAGCAGCGCGACATGGCGGCCTACGCCGACCTGCAGGACGACGAGTTCGCGCAGGAGGACAAGGGCTACACGGCCACCCGCCACCAGCGCGAGGTCGGCACCGGCTACTTCGACGAGATCCGCGACGTCATCACGGCCGGCCAGGGCAGCACGGGCGCCATGAGCGACAGCACCGAGGCCGAGCAGTTCTGACCGGCTGATCCCCACCCCGCACGCCGCTGCCCCCGGGCGCCCGCAAGTGGGCGCCCGCCCCGTGATCTGCTATCTGGCAGACACACACAGCAGGAGGCAGCGATGCAGACCCCCCAGATCAATGGCCAGCGCCTGTGGGACAGCCTGATGGAGATGGCCCAGCACGGCGCCACCCCCAAGGGCGGCGTCTGCCGGCTGGCGTTGACCGACGTCGACAAGGCCGCGCGCGACCTGTTCGTGCAGTGGTGCGAGGCCGCGGGCTGCACCGTGAGCGTCGACCAGATGGGCAACATCTTCGGGCGCCGTGAGGGCCGCGATCCCAGCCGGCCGCCCATCATCATGGGCAGCCACATCGACAGCCAGCCCACGGGCGGCCGCTTCGACGGCATCTACGGCGTGCTGGCGGGCCTCGAGGTCATCCGCACCCTCAACGACGCGGGCATCGAGACCGAGGCCGCCGTCGAGGTGTCGGCCTGGACCAACGAGGAGGGCTCCCGCTTCGCCCCGGCCATGGTGTCGTCGGGGGTGTTCGCGGGCGTCTTCGACCTCGACTACGGCCTCAGCCGCACCGCCCTGGACGGCGTGACCCTGGGCGACGAGCTGACCCGCATCGGCTACGCCGGCGACGTGCCGGTGGGCGGCCGCCCGGTGGGGGCGTTCTTCGAGGCCCACATCGAGCAAGGCCCCATCTTGGAGGACGAGGGCATCACCATCGGCGTGGTGACCGACGCCCAGGGCCAGCGCTGGTACGAGGTCACCTTCACCGGCCAGGAGGCCCACGCCGGCCCCACGCCCATGCCCAGCCGCCGCGACGCCCTGCTGGGGGCGGCCCGGGTGGTGGACGCCGTCAACCGCATCGGCATGACCCACCAGCCCAACGCCTGCGCCACGGTGGGCCTCATGCAGGTGTTCCCCAACTCCCGCAACGTCATCCCGGGCCGGGTGTTCTTCACCATCGACCTGCGCCACCCCAACGATGACGTGCTGCGGCAGATGGACGCCGAGCTGCGCGCCGCCCTGGCCGAGATCAGCGAGGGCATCGGCCTGCAGATGGACTTTGAGGAGATCTGGTACTCGCCCCCCGTGCACTTCGACGACGCCTGCATCGCCGCCGTGCGCGGCGCGGCCGAGTCGGCCGGCTACAGCCACCGCGACATCGTCAGCGGCGCCGGCCACGACGCCTGCTACATCGCCCGGGTGGCCCCCACCTCGATGGTGTTCATCCCCTGCACCGGCGGCATCAGCCACAACGAGCTCGAGGACACCACCCCCGAGTGGGTGACCGCCGGGGGCCAGGTGCTCTTCCAGGCGGTGCTCGAGCGGGCCATGGCCACCGCCGGGTAGCGGGCGCCCTCTTTTTTCGTCGGGCGGGCGAATCGGCTGAATCGGCGCCGCGGGCGAGCGTCGGCGGGCGCGCCGCCGGTCAACCATGGGGGGGGACGGGCGCGCGACACCCCAGGAGCACTCCATGAACCGTCTCTTCATCGCCCTCGCGGCCACCTGCCTGTTCGCCCTGCCCGCCGCCGCTCAGAAGGGTCAGGCCACCGGCAAGCGCCAGCACAAGCCGGTCACGGTGACCAAGACCATCGACAAGAGCTCGCCCAAGCTGAACCAGAACGCTCAGAACAAGCCCACCCGCGGCCCCAGCGTGAAGGTCAACAACGGCGGCACCCGGGTCATCGTGGCCCCCGACATGGTGCAGGCCGGCGACGGCAAGAACGACGCCATCGTGGCCCCCGACATGGTCAAGACCCGCGGCGCGAAGACCAAGGTCGAGACCCGCAAGGGCAAGGGCAAGCTCCGCGTCAAGGGCAACCCCGGCAAGTAAGCGCCCCCTCGGCGCGCGCCCGGCTCCGGATGACGCGCGCCCCCGCCTGCCCCTTGATCCCTCGGCCACTCTGACGCTACCCACCAGCGGCTGCCGGTCTGACCGAAGGGGTCCCACATGAAGCGTCTCGTCATCGCCAGCCTGTTCGTCGCCGCCGCCTGCGTGGGCTGTGACGACGACGACGGCCCGAGCCGGCCGAACGGCCAGGTCGCCCCCAGCGCGGATGGCGGGGCCGCCGGCGGCGCGGGTGGCGCCGGCGGCGGCGCAGGTGGCGCCGGTGGGTTCGGCGGCGCAGGTGGTGCCGGCGGCGGCGCGGGTGGCGCCGGTGGGGTCGGCGGCGCGGGCGGGGTCGGCGGCGCGGGCGGGGTCGGCGGCGCAGGCGGGGTCGGCGGCGCGGGCGGGAGCGGCGGCGCAGGCGGGAGCGGCGGCGTCGGCGATCTGAGCATCGGCACCTTCGTCGAGGGCACCTGCTTCACCGAGGGCGACGAGACCCCGCCCGAGCTGCTGGACGGCCTGTCCCGCCAGCTGGTGGACGCCATCAACTGCGTGCGCCCCGGCACCCTGGGCCAGCTGCCCCCCGGCAACTGGCAGATGCTCGACCCCATCCGCCCCCCCCTGGTGGACGCCCGCGCTGTGGACGATCTCATCGCCGCGGCCGCCGACGGCGCCGATCCGATGGTCATCCGCTGGGCCTACCGCGATGTCGCGCTGCAGCACCTGTTCTACCTGTGGACCCAGAAGGGCTGCGACTTCGCCGCGCCCCCCGGCCTCAGCAACCACCAGAACGGGCTGTCGGTGGATCTCGACGACAACGGGCGCTGGGCGGCCCCCATGGCGGCCCACGGGTGGGAGAACAACCTGCCCACCGACCGCCCGCACTTCGACTACACCCTGGTGCCCGACGTGGGCCTCGCGCGGCTGTCGCTGCTGGCGTTCCAGGCGCTGCACAACCGCAACCGGCCCGACGACGCCGTGCGCCTCACCGGGGAGTTCGACGCCGACACCGAGCGCGCGCTCACCGGCGCCCCCATCGGCGGCTTCGCCGAGGGGCTGTGTGACGGCGGCCAGGTGCCGCCGGATCTGGGCGAGCTGGGCGGCCCGACCGTGGCTCAGGCGGCCTGGCGGGGCTGCGAGGTGCCCATCGAGCTCGTCGAGGGCCTGTCGACCCAGGTGTCGGAGGTGATGCGCTGCGTGGATCCCGCCGCGCTGCAGCCGCTGTCGCTGTGCGCCGGCGCGGGCTGCCTGGCGGTGGCCAACCCCCCGCAGCTCGAGTACCTCGAGGCCGACACCCACGCGGCCGCCCTGGCCGTGTCGCGGGCCACCGGCGCCCCCCTGACGGTGGCCGGCGCCTTCCGCGATCCGAGCCTGGCCTGGTTCCTGTTCACCGCCAGCCGCAACCTCAGCTGCCCGGCCCGGGGCGCGTCCCCCGGCCAGAGCGACTACGTCACCGGCCGCGCGCTGCTGCCCGTGGACGTCGACCTCGAGGCCCTGGCCGACGGCGGCTTCGCCGAGAGCGCCGAGGGCGGCGTGGTCTTCGGCGAGGGCCGCAACCTGCGCCGGCTCGCGGTGTACGCCTTCCAGCAGCTGTGGAACGCCAACCGCCCCGACGAGCTCTTGGAGCCCGACGGCCTGATCGGGCCCGCCACCCTGGACGCCCTCGACCGCGCGCCCGTCGCGGGCTTCGACGTCGCCCCCTGCGCCGGCCTGCCCCCGCTGCCCGGCGGCGATGGCCCGCCGCCGGTCATGTGCGTGCCCGAGTGTGTCAACCAGGCCTGCCCGGGCACCTACGAGTTCTGCACCACCGCCCACGGCGCGTGCCAGGCCGTGCCCTGCGCCGGCGACGGCGACTGCCGTGGGCTGGAGGCCTGCGACGACCCCGCCCGGGCGTCCTCTCCGCTGTTCTACTGTGACGCGGGGCGCTGCCGGCGGCAGCGGTAGCGGCGAGCCGGGGGCGGGGCGGCCGGCGGCCCCTCGCCCGGCGGCTCAGCCCAGATCGTCGAGGTCGGCGAGCCGCGGCACGCCCGCCACCGCGCCCAGCGCCGTCACGGCGTAGGCGCCGATCTCGCAGGCAAAGGCGACGTGGGCGTTGATGCGCTCCACCGGCAGGGCTCGGGGGTGCACAGTCTCGGCCGCGAGCCGCACGATGAGCCCGGCCATGAAGGCGTCGCCCGCGCCGGTGGTGTCGACGACGTCCACCGGGGGGGTCTGCAGCCGGCCCCGGTCGGCGCCCCGGCCCCAGATGGCGCCGTCCGGCCCCAAGGTCACGACGGCCAGATCGACGCCCATGCCGAGCAGCACCTCGATGGCGGCCTCGGGCTCGGCCTGCCCCGTGAGGGCCAGGGTCTCGTCGGCCGAGCACTTCACCACGTCGCAGCGCCGCAGGGCGCCCTCGAGCCGCGCGGCCAGCACCTCGGGCTCCACCCAGTGCCGCGGCGTGGTCCCCGGATCGGCGCACACCAGGCCGCCCGCGTGATCGATGGCGCGGTGCAGGGCGTCCACGCCCGCGGCCTCGCGCAGCACCCCCGCGCTGAACTGCAGCAGCCGGGAGCGCTGCAGGCGCTCGGGCTGGATGTCGTCGATGTCGAGCAGGGTCTCGGGGGCGCCGCCGCGGTGGGTGAAGGAGCGCTCCCCGCTGGGATCCAGGGTGATGAAGCACAGCCCCGTGCGCTGCTTCGCGGCGTGCCGCAGGCCCGAGGCGTCCACCCCCTCGGCCTCGAAGGCCTGGCGCAGGAACAGGCCGAACTCGTCGTCGCCCACCACCCCCACGAAGCCGGCGCGGGCGCCGAGCCGGGCGCAGCCGATGGCGACGTTGCCTGGCGCCCCCCCCGAGTGGAGCTCGAAGCCGCGGGTGTCGCGCAGGGCGCCTCGGTGGGTGGCGGCGCGACCGTGCTGTTTCACGCAGACATCGTTTACGTGGGCGAGAGCCTGCGTATGCGATTGCCCTTTGCCAGCCTGGGGCTTGCGCCCG